>JAYTZB010001462.1:0-2971 GCA_043742085.1 Polyangiaceae bacterium | reverse complement strand
GACCGACGACGCGCACGTCGCCGAAGTCGGAGCGCATCTTCCCGGCCGCGAGCGCCGTTGCGACCTCGGCCGCGGGGAGCTGGAAGCAGACCGCATGATCGGTCGGGAGCGGGACCGCGGCGAGGTTGTGGAGGACGACGCGCCGCGCAAAGGCCGTGGATCCGGCGGGATGTCCCGCTTCCGGTGCTCCGACCTCCGCAAGAGCATCGCCGCCGCCATCCGCGGCGGGGCCTGCGCTGTCGGGGTCGACGCCATGGCTCAGGCCGCTCAGATCCGTGAGGACCGAGCACCCGATCGCTGCGCTGACGGCGAGCGCCGACAGAGACAACACGCCAGCCCGAGCGGCGTTCGACACCCCACGAAGCTAGCATGCGAGGTGCCACAGTGATGACGCATGGCGTTGTCGCCGCGTTGCGCGACCGTCCGCTCGACGGACTGAAAACCCTCGACTATGGTCCGCGCCTGCCCCCACCCCCCGCCTGTTTTGCGCTGAAAAACGGGACGAAAAGGAGTTCGCCGTGATCATCGGAGTGCCCAAGGAGATCAAGACCCGCGAGTACCGCGTCGGCATGACGCCGGCCGGAGTTCGCAGCCTCACGTCGCGCGGTCACAAGGTCCTCGTCGAGAAGGGCGCTGGGCTCGGCGCGAACATCCAGGACGCCGACTACGTCACGGCCGGCGGACAGATCGTCCCGACCGCCGCCGAGGCCTGGGCCGCGGAGATGGTCGTCAAGGTCAAGGAGCCGCTCCAGTCGGAGTACGGCTTCTTCCGCGAGAACCTGATCCTCTACACGTATCTCCACCTCGCTCCCGAGCCCGAGCTCACGAAGCAGCTCGCGGAGAAGAAGGTCATCGGCGTCGCCTACGAGACCATCGAGAACGACGACGGCACCCTCCCCCTCCTCCGCCCCATGAGCGAGGTCGCGGGCAAGATGGCGGTACAGGTCGGCGCGAGCGTCCTCCAGAAGGAGCACGGCGGTAAGGGCGTACTCCTCGGCGGCGTGCCCGGCACGCGTCGTGGTCGCGTCGTCATCCTCGGCGGCGGCGTCGTCGGACGCAACGCGGCGACCATCGCGGTCGGCATGGGCGCACAGGTCACGGTGCTCGATGTCTCGGCGACGACCATGTCGTATCTCGAGGACATCTTCGGCGGCGCCGTCGAGACGCTCTACTCGAACCCCTTCAACATCGAGATGGCCGTCCTCCGCGCCGATCTCGTGGTCGGCGCGGTCCTCGTGACCGGCGCGCGCGCACCGAAGCTCGTCACGCGCGAGCTCATCTCCAAAATGGAGAAGGGCAGCGTCGTCGTCGACGTCGCGGTCGATCAGGGCGGATGCATCGAGACGTGCCGTCCCACGACGCACGACAACCCGACGTACGAGATCGACGGCGTCGTGCACTACTGCGTCGCCAACATGCCGGGCGCAGTCGCGCAGACCAGCACCTGGGCGCTCACCAACACCACGATGGCCTACGCACTGAAGATCGCCGACCTGGGCATCGTCGCTGCCGCCAAGGCCGATCGCGCGCTGCTCAAGGGCATCAACACGTACGGCGGCCACGTGACGTACGAGCCCGTCGCGCAGGCGCACAAGATGGAATACGTGCCGGTCGCGAAGCTCCTCGGTTGATCCGATGACTCGCTGTCCCTCGTGCGGAGCCGCGTTGGCCGACGAGGGCGTCTTCCCCGGAGGAAGCGTGCAGTGTGCATGTGGCACCGCCGTTGTCGTCGCCTCCATGGCGAAGGCAGCGGCGGTCGCGCATGCGGCCACTCGCGAACCCGCCAACGCGGTCGCCACGGGGTCGAAGTGCCCGCGCTGCGCAGCCGAGCTGGTCGTGCGCGACGACGACGGTACGGTCGTCGCTGCGTGTCCGTCCGGTCACGGGTTGCTCGTCACGCATCGTGCGCTGACCGAGCTCGCCGCGGCCACGGCGGATGGCCCACGCGAGGCGGATGCGCCGGCGGTCGCGTGCCCACGGTGCGGTGAGCCGATGACGGCGCGAACGTTCGCGCGCGGCGCATCGGTCGTCGTCGACGTCTGCGACGCGCACGGGACCTGGTTCGACGCCGGCGAGCTGCGCGCTGCCGCCGCCATCGCGTACACGAGCGCGAGCGACAGCGCGAGCGACAGCGCAAAGGAGGACGACAGCGCGAATCGAAGGGCTGTCGCGACGCTCGACGTGGCCCTTGCGCTCGAGGAAGCGCGCGACGAAGGCACCGCGCGCGCGGCCATTGCGGTGGCTGACGACCTCGTCGATACCTTCAACGTCTTCGTGCTGGGCCGAACGCGGACCAGCTACGGAAGGCGCTACCGCTGACGGCTCTCCGCCCCGCGCCCTCGACGAGCGCGCTTCACTTGATGACGGGCGGGACGTAGATCTTCGTCACGTTGGCGCCCCCGACGAACGAGTACGAGCCTGCGCGGCCGTAGCCGTACGCGGTGATGCCGAACGGCTTGTCGCCCGTCATCGCATGCGGACCGGGCTGGAGCGGGCACGTCCTCGACTCGTAGTCGGTCCCGGCGATGTTCCCCATCGTGCGCGCCGCGCACGAGCTGGGAACGGGCGCGCCGTCGATGGTGACCTTGGTGCCCTTCGGCATCGAGATGACGATGTAGTTGGTGTCCCACGACTTCGGCGAGGCGAAGAGGTAGTTGCGGCGGAACTGATCGACCGCGGGAAAGATGGTCAGCGAAGGGTCGCCCGTGTACGGCCCGTCGACCTGCTCCTGCGAGACGAGGATCTGCGCCACGGCGACCGGCTCGCTCGCCTCCAGCACGAAGTCCTTCTGGGCCCAGGTCTCCTTGACCTCGCCCGGATTGAGCGTGAACGAGTCGTTCGGAGGCGCGAGGTTCGTCTTCACCGTCGCCATCGCGGCTACGCCCATGATGCGGATCACGTCGGGCTCGACGTAGCTGCTCGTGGAGCGCACCGCGCTGTGGGGGATGGCGAAATTCTTGCCGTACGACTC
>JAYTZB010001461.1:0-1916 GCA_043742085.1 Polyangiaceae bacterium | reverse complement strand
CGACATCACGCCGGACGGCGCGCCGTTCCTCGTCATGGAGCTCCTCGAAGGAGACTCGCTCGACGGCTGGATGCACAAGGCGGGCGGCGTTCTTCCGCTGCCCGACGTGCTCGCCATCGCCGACCAGGTGCTCGACGTGCTCGCCGCGTTCCACGCGCGCGGCGTCATCCATCGCGACATCAAGCCCGGCAACCTCTTCGTCACGAAGCCCGGGCTCGTGAAGGTGCTCGACTTCGGTCTCGCGCGGCTGCGCGACCCCAAGTTCACCGGCGCGCCCACCGCGACCGGCATCGTGCTCGGCACCGCGTCGTACATGCCGCCCGAGCAGGCGCAGGGCAAGAGCGATCTGGTCGACTGGCGCGCCGACATCTTCTCGGTCGGCGCGGTCATGTTCCGCGCGCTCACCGGCCGCCCGGTGCACGATGCGAAGGGCGCGACCGAGCGCCTCTTCCAGGCGATGAAGGAGCGCGCGCCGTCGCTCGGCATCATCGCGCCGCACATCCCGACGTGGGTGGTGGGCGTCGTCGACAAGGCGCTCGCGTTCGACAAGAAGGATCGCTGGGAGACCGCGACCGACATGCGCAAGGCGGTGCGCGAGACCTTCGCGCAGCTCAAGGAAGAAGCCTCGCGCGTGAAGCCGGCGCCCGGCGCCCCGCCTCCCGAGCACGACGGCTCCGTCGAGGTCAGCGAGATCTTCGGCGCGATGCTCGAGCCCAGCATCATCGTCGACGTCAGCTTCGGCGACTTCCAGGCCCCGCAGCCGCCGCCGCTCCCGAAGAGGTGAGCGCGGACCAAAGGCGCGGCCGGCGCCACTCGCAGGGAGCCGCGGCCGGCGCGCTCGCGCGGCGTCGTGTCGTGCCTTCAGTTTGGCGTCCGTGGTGCTCTGCCGGGATGGATGTCGCCGTGCTTCTGCCACGCGTTGCGTAAGAGAGCACCGTGCTCGCTTGCGCCGTCGGTCGTCGGCCGTCGTCATGCTGCCGAATCGCGTTCCACCCTCGAAGCCATCGCGCTGATGAGAAGCGATCGATGCGCGGCGGCATGCGGATCCATCGGGACCTCGCGGTCTGAGTCTGCCGCCACGCGCTGGCGCGAATCGACACCCCCACGAAGGCTCGACATGCGACACGCCTTGTCGCTGTCGGTGACGCGCGACAGATGATGTGGGGGGGTCGAGCCTTCGAAGCGCCGGAAGCGGCCGAAGCTAACGGAAGCGACGCCGGCGCCGGCGCCGGCGCGCCGGCCGAAGCGAGCGCCGCGGCAGCTCTCGCTGGCCGAGGTGCGGACGCGCGGCGGTCCGCGGAAGGGCTCTGGGCGGAAGCCGAAGGTGCCGGGCGCGCGGCCGAACGTCGTGCATCGCTCGCGGCCGGAGCATCCGCGAAGCTTGCCGGTGCACGTCACGTTGCGGCGCGCGAAGGGGCTACCCGGCTTCCGCAGTGAGCGACTGCATGGCCTCTTGAAGCGCGCGATTCGCGATACGCGGCGCGACGGATTTCGCATCACGCACTACTCGGTGCAGCAAGATCACATCCACATCATCGTCGAAGCGGAGGACAAGACGACGTTGTCGAACGGCATGCGTAGCTTTGCAGTGCGCGTCGCGATGCGCGTGAACAGCCGCATCCTCGGGCGCCGTCGCGGACGCGTGTGGGGCGACCGCTATCATCGTCGCGATCTCACCTCGCCGAGCGATGTTCCGACGCGCTCGTCTATGTCCTCGCGAACCATCTGAAGCACGGCGAGTGCGACGTGGGCTTGCTCGACCCATGCTCATCGGGCCCGTGGTTCGCCGGCTGGTCGCATGCGCTCGAGCCGCCATCGGAGACAACCCCGGTTCAGCCAGCCGCCACATGGGTGCTCCGCAAGGGGTGGAGCACGCTCGGTGGCGGCCCGATCCGCCTCGGGGAGGTCCCGCGCGC
>JAYTZB010001460.1:0-2253 GCA_043742085.1 Polyangiaceae bacterium | reverse complement strand
AGCCACAGCCACGGGCGCGACTCCCTCGTCGTCGCCGCGACCCCCTCGACGCCCGCCGCCGTCCGGCCACCTGCGTCGGCCGCATCTCCGTTGCTCGCGGGGTTCTCGCCCGTCGCGTCGGCGACGCTCGCCGTGCTCCCGCGCGCGCGCGGGATGCTTCGGGTGCTCGGCGGGGTCGCAGGTTCCGGGCTCACGCTCTCGCGGAGCTCCCGCGCCTGCGCCGGCGCGACCTCCTCGAGCGAGCGCGTGAGCCGACGTCGCTGCTCCTCGGCCTGCCCGCCGAAATGCGCATCGAGCAGCCGGCGCAGGGCACGGGCCGCCTCCTCTCGGCCTTGCGGCACGAGCTCTCGCAGCTCCTCGGCGACGTCGTGCGCGGTCGCGGGTCGCTCCTTCGCCTCACGGGCGACGAGACGCGTGTACAGTGCACACAACGCCGCCGGCACCGCCGTCGACGCCGGCCCCGTCGACGCCGGCCCCGTCGCCGCCGTCCCCGCCGCCGCCGTCCCCGTCGCCGGCCCCGCATCCTCGAGACGCGGGGGCTTCTCCAGCGCGAGCTTGCGGATGACGTCCATGTCCGTGCCGTCGCCCCACATACGTCGCAGCGCGAGGCACTCGTAGAGCACCGCGCCGACACCGAACAGATCGCTACGCCGGTCGAGCGCATCGCCCATGGCTTGCTCGGGCGACATGTACGCCGTCTTGCCCTTGACCTCGCCGGTCTTGGTCACGCTCTCCGCTTCGATCTTCGCGACGCCGAAGTCGAGGAGCCGCACGTGACCGTCGTAGCCGAGCATCACGTTCTGAGGAGAGACGTCACGATGCACGAGGTTGAGCGGCTGGCCGCTCTCGTCCTTCAGCTCGTGCGCCGCGTGCAGACCCTCGCAGACCTCCGCGAGCACGTGGGCCGTGAGCATCGGACCGAGCTCGCCCTTGGCGTCCGCGAGCGCCTTGAGCACGCGCGACAGCGCCTGGCCCTCCACGTACTCCATCGCGAGGAACAGCTCGCCGTCGATCTCCCCGTAATCGAACGCGCGTACGATGTTCGGATGATCGAGCAGCTTCGCGAGCTTCGCCTCGCGCAGGAACATCTCGACCCGTCGCTTGTCTCGCGCGCCGTCGGGCAGGAGCCGCTTCAGCGCAACGACGCGCTCGTACGCAGCCTCCTCGCTCGGCTCGCTGCCATCGCTATGAAGCTCGAGCGCCGCCTCCACCGCGCCCATGCCGCCGCGGCCGATCACGAACAGCGATCGGTACCGTGCGGCGAGGGCGGGCGCGCCCGAGGCGCCCGTATGCGGCTCCGTCACGCCCGTGCGCGGCGAAGAAGATGCGAGGTCGCGCGCGGCCATCCGCATTTCATCGTAGCTTAACGGCCGAGGAGCAACGGCACGGCGTGGCGGGCACGGCAAACACGGAGATCCAGCGGCGAAGCACGTCCGCGCGGGCGCGCGTGATGCTCGTCGGCGTCATCGCGTGCGGCTCTCTGCTCGCGTTCGCCGTCGTCGCCGCATGCTTGCCCGACCTCGCGGCCATCGGCACCGCCGATGGCTCCACGGAGAGCAGCGTCGTCACGCGCTTCCAGGGCTGCGGCGACGGCATCATCGCGACGCTCGACGACGGCGGCGACGCCGGTGAGTCGTGCGATCCCGGCACCACCGACGCGCAGGTCCCCGGCTGCACCACCGACTGCCGGATCGAATGCGACGGTGGCGTGGACGGCGGAACGATCGATCCCACGACGGGCCACTGTTACTTTGCAGCCGGCATCGACACGACCTTCAACGCCGCCAACATGCGCTGCAAGCTCGCGAAGGCGCACGTCGTCACGTTCGTCAGCCAGCGCGAGGCCGACCTCGTGTCGACGCTGGCGACCTCCGCCGCGCCGACCTACTGGGTCGGTCTCGTGCGCAGCAACACGCTCAGCGCGTACACCGCCAATCACGAGGAGGAGCCGGGCTTCCCGATACCGGACGCGGGCACCGGGCCTTGCTCCGGCTGTTTCGGGATCGGCGCGGACGGCGGCGTCTTCCCGTCCGCGGTCGACTCGGGCACCACCGACTGCATCGCGTGGAGCGGCGGCGCCTGGCGGGAGGTGCCGTGCAGCCCCGCCGCTGCCGGGACGCCGACCGGCCGAACCACCATCTGCGAGCGTGAGCCTCCGGGCGTCCGCGCGCAGGATTGCATCGGCGGCTTCTGCTTCACGCTCGCGAGCACCGCCGGCACGAAGCGCTACCTCGTGGCGGTCGCGGCGACCGA
>JAYTZB010001459.1:0-3114 GCA_043742085.1 Polyangiaceae bacterium | reverse complement strand
CTTGAGCGCCTCGATCTGCTGCCCGATGCGCTCCCGGTTCGCGGTCGAGAGCGCCCGGCCCTCCTTCGCGCGCATCGCAACCGCTGCGCGCGCGTGCTCCGCGAATGCCGACGTATCCGTCAGCAGGCGCGAAGCGCGGGTAGCCAGGGTCTCGGAATCGTCGAAGCGGCCCTTGACGTACGCGGTGCCGGTGTCGATGCCAGCACCCAGGAGCACGGGCGAGACCTCATGCGGTGCCAGTTGCTCGAGGATTCGCTTCGCGCCGGGCCACTTCTTCTGCTCATCCGGGCGCGCCGAGTGGCCCTTCTCGACGTCGTAGGCGTAGCTGTATTGCTGGGCGTTGATGCCCTGGGCCTGATCGAACTTCACCGAGCGGTATGTCTCGAGACCTAGCGTCATCTCGAGGTTGAACTGGCCGTCGAGCCAGGCCTTCTCCCCGTCGGCGCCGACCGTCCCGCCGCCGATCGTCGGCACGTCCCAGTTGTGGCCGACGCCGGCAAGGGGGAGCTTCGCGCCGACCGGGAAGGCGCCGGGCAGGGTGACGTCGCCATCGTGGTCGACCTGATTGAAGGTCGCGAAGATCGCACGGAAGGCGCCCTCGCGGTCGCCATTGAGCTCGACGGCAAGTTGCTTGCGTTCCATGTGCTCTGACGATGGCCGTCGCCTCGCTCGCGCTGGCGGCTGGCGCGTCCGCGGACGTAGTGCGTTTCTCTACGCGCCGCTACCGCGCCGGCGCAAGCTCCGCCTCGTCGAGAAGGACGAGCTCCGACGCCACGACGTTCGGGCGGTGTCCGTTGCCCCCCTTCGGAGGATTCGGAGCAGCCTGATCGAGCGGCGCCTGCTGCGCGGGCGCCGCGTTCTGCACCGTTCCGTCGGGTTGGATGACCTGAACCCCGGGTGAGGGGATGAACACGTCGTCCTCGGGCTGCACCGGTAGGCCGACCGCGGCGCGGGCCTCCGAACGCTTGGCGATGCCGGCCCGGGCGAGCGTCGCCTGGCGGTCGGCGAGTTTGCCCTGGGCCTCCTGCAGCACGCGCACCTTGGAGAGATCGAAGGTGACCTCGAGCCGCTCGAGCTCTGCCGGCGTCGCGAAGTCGGGCAGCATCTGCACGCTGAGCTCATCGGCCACCAGGCGCTGAGTTGGGATGATGCAGTTCTCGTAGGCCTGGTCGCGCAGCTCGCTCATCGTTGCGCCGACCTTCGCTGTTTGGAGCCCGGTGCCGAAGCCGACCACGGCGGCAGGGATCCCGAGCACGGCGGTGACCCGCTCCTCGGGGATGTCGCGGATCGCGCCGAGGTCCATCTCGCCAGGGGAGAAGCCGAACTGGACGATATTCGTCGGCTTGCTCATCACGATCGGGTCGCCGCGCTTGTCGCCGCCAAAGGACTCCTTGAACTTCGCCTTGATCGCATCGCGGGCGTTCTCATCCAGCGCGCCCTTTGACTCCTTGTCCGGGGCGATGACCACCCCGGGGACGCCCAGGTTGTGCAGGATCGAGGCGGAAAAGCGCGAGGCCTCCTCGTCCACGCCCAGCTCGCGGAAGAGCGTGCGCAGCGGCGAGCGGCCCTTGCGCGAGTTCTCGGGATCCAGGCCGTAGCGCAGGTGGTAGACGTCGCGCGGCGCGAGCTGGATGAGCTGGCCCATCGGCCGGTAGTCGTAGTAGCTGATGTAGTCGGTGCCGTCGGGGGACCAGCGTGGCTCGAGCATGAAGTGCGGGACCCACCACAGCTCGGCGACGCGATCGAGCCGGTCGCGGACCTTCATCAGGTAGCCGTTGCCGTCGATGATGAAGCTCGTGATCAGGCCATACATGAGCAGCGTGCCCGAGTAGTAGGGGTTCGGCCGGCGCAGCTTCTTTGGCAGGGCGTGGCCGCGGACAATCTGCGGGATCCCATCGGCCCCGCCGCTGTCGACGACGATCGGCGGGGCCTCGGGGAAGTTGCGACAGAGCCACAGCACACAGGCCTCGACGATCGAGGAGCCCGAGCCGTCGCCGATGAGCTTGGACCAATCCCGTTCCCCGGGCATGCCGCGGAAGATCGGCAGCCGCCCACCCCAGGTGCCACCCCACGACCCCGAGCCCCAACCGGGGAACGGCGGCGACGCCTTCGCGAGCGAGCGGACGGTGTCGGCGATGAGGCCCATCAGCGGCCCAGCCCGGAGGCCCACAGGAACGCGCGTACCGCGAGGCCGAGCGAGAGGGCGATGAGCACGATGAGGACGAGCACCGCGACGACCTTCGCAATCACCCGACGGTCCGCGTCGTCGAGCGCGCTCACGAGGCTGCCCACTCGCCCTGATCCGTCTCGGTGACGATCGCGCGGCCGAGGGCCATCAGCAGCGCGGTCACGCCTTCGATGCGCCCGCTCGAGCCTTCCCGGTCGGGCCGCAGGTCGCCATTGGGGTTATGGCGGACCGCGAGGTTGGCGACCATCGCCCGCAGCACGTCGTTGCCGCCGTGGCGGATGCGACGCGCGAGCACAAGCCGCTCGAGTTCGTTCAGCGCCGGGCTCATCGTTGCGAAGCCCGGCAGCACCTCGACGACGTTCTGGTCCTCGGCCTGGAGTTGCTGCATGAACTGCACGGCGCCGCGCGGGTTGCAGGCGATCTCATCGACCTGGTAGCGGCGGGCGTAGCGGTCGATGATCCGCCGCTTGATGACCTCAAAATCGATGATGTCGCCCTCGGTGAGCGCGAGCCAGCCCTGCTCGACCCATTTGCGGTAGGGCAGCTGGTCGCGGTCGGCGAGCGCGTCGATGTTGTCCGCCGGGGCGAAGGTGTCCATGTGCACGACGTACTCGCCGCCCTCGGTTTCGGGCGGGAAGAGCACGACGACCGTCGCGAGCTCGGTGGATGAGGCGAGCCAGGCGGCGATGGTGCAATGGCGGTCGGGCCTGATCTCGGCGAGGTTGACCAGGCCGGCGGTGGCGTCCCAGCGTTCCATCGGCAGCCAGGTGGTCTGCTGCCTGGTCCAGCGATTGAGGTGCAGCCGCAGGAACGTGTTGCGGAAGGCCGGCGAGTCCTTCGCGCGCTTGGCTTGGCGTGCGAGATCATCCTGGAACGCGATGCCCAGCGCGTCGTAGCTCGGGTTCGCCTTGCGCCAGGTCTTCGGA
>JAYTZB010001458.1:0-4323 GCA_043742085.1 Polyangiaceae bacterium | reverse complement strand
GCCATCGACACGCACGGCTTCGGGATGAGCTCGGTCCGCTTCATCTGCGGCACCCAGGATCTGCACAAGGATCTCGAGAAGAAGCTCTCCACCTTCTTCGGCACCGAGGACACCATCCTCTACTCGTCGTGCTTCGACGCGAACGGCGGCCTCTTCGAGACGCTGCTCGGCGAGGAAGACGCCATCATCTCCGACGCGCTCAACCACGCGTCGATCATCGACGGGGTGCGTCTGTGCAAGGCGGAGCGCAAGCGCTACCCCAACGGCGACATGGCGGCGCTCGAGACCGCGTTGCAGGAGACGTCGGGCAAGCGGCTCCGCATGATCGCCACGGACGGTGTCTTCTCGATGGATGGCTACCTCGCGAAGCTCGACCAGATCTGCGATCTCGCCGAGAAGTACGACGCGATGGTGATGGTCGACGACTCGCACGCGAGCGGCTTCATCGGCAAGACCGGCCGGGGAACCCCGGAGCATTTCGGCGTCCAGGCGCGCGTCGACGTCATGACCTCGACGCTCGGCAAGGCCCTGGGCGGCGCCGCGGGCGGCTTCACGACGGGCAAGAAGGCGATCGTGGATCTCCTTCGCCAGCGCTCGCGGCCGTATCTCTTCTCGAACTCGATCCCGCCGTCGATCGCGGGCGCGTCGGTGGCGATCCTGGATCTGCTGTCGAGCACCACGGAGCTTCGCGATCGGCTGATGCAGAACGCCAAGCGCTTCCGCGACGGCGTGGTGAAGGCGGGCTTCACGGTCAAGGAGGGCTCGACGCCCATCGTCCCGGTGATGCTCGGCGACGCGCGGCTCGCCAGCGAGCTGGCGAAGGGCCTCCTCGACGAAGGCATCTACGTGATCGGCTTCTCGTTCCCGGTGGTGCCGAAGGGCGAAGCGCGCATTCGCGTGCAGCTGTCGGCGCAGCACACCGAGGCGCAGGTCGACCGCGCGGTGGCTGCCTTCGCCACCGTGGGCAAGCGGCTGGGCGTGCTGAAGTCGTAACGCGCGACGCGGGCCTCCGAGAGCGCGTGCGCAGCGTGCCTATTTTCCGAGTCGTAGTGCGCCTTCACGCGCGTCGCGTCGAGGGCAAAGTCGTAGATCGCGAGCTCGTCGATGGCCCAGTCGTCCAGGCAATTGTCGACGTCGCTGCGGCAGCCCCAGAGCAGAGGTCCGGCCGCGGGCATCATGCCCACCGTATTGAAGCTCGTCGTGCCCACGCCATTGACGTAGCCCTCGGCGACGGTCCCCGTGTACGCCACGACGATGTGTGCGAACGCGCCTTGTGCGAGGGGCGCGGCGGAGACGAAGAGCCCGCGGATCTGCGTGCTGCCGCCGTCGCCGTCCTTCCCCCACACCTCGTAGCGCGGCTCGGCGTTGGCGCCGACGAGCAGCGACCAGCCGTGGCGGCCGCCCACCTCGACCTCGGTCCCGGAGAGCCACTGATAGTCGCGGAACGTCCCCGGCTTCGCCCAGAGCTCCACGGTGTAGGGCGCGTTTCCGAGAAACGTGAAATCACCCGTCGCGACCAGGATACGGGACTTCATTTTCGACGGCAGCTTCGCTGCGCCGCTACCGGCCACGCCCGGCTGACCGAGGAGCGGCGCGTTGACGAACGCGCCGTCGTTGCGACGCGTCTCGTCCTTTGCCTTCGTGCCAGCCGTCTCCTCGAGACGCCAGTAGCCGAGCGGTCGGTCGGCGAGCACCGCGCTCGCATACAGCGCCGACGCGCTTGGCGCGGCATCGGCCCCATCGACTGCGCTCGCATCCAGCGTGCTTGCCGCTTCGCCGTTGCCGTCAGTCGTCAACGCGCTGTCGCTACCGGAGTCGGTTCCGGCGCCGCCCGAGAGACCGTCGAGCGGCGTGAGCAGCGAGCACGCCGGCACGAACAGCAGCAACAGGCACGCCCTCCTCCTCATCCATCGAAGAATAGCATCAACCCCAGCGCGTTAGCCTCAGCGCGTAGAGCGTCGCCCACATGATCCCCGCGGTGAGATGCGCCGTGGTGTGCATGATGTCCTCGCGGTGCTTGGCGCGCTTCCGGTGGTAAGCGATCTCGTCGCGCAGACCGAGCGCGAGGAACGCCATCGGCGCAGCCAGCACCACGAGATCACGCGTTGCGAGCACGGCGGGTAGGGGACGCGCGAGGACGATCGCGGCGAGGATCGTCGCCACCGTGAGCAAGTGATTGACGGTCTCCGCGAACGGAACCGCGGTCATCGACGTGATGCGACCCGTCGCTTCCTTCTCGAGGCGAAGATGTTCGGCGAAGTCGAGGGCCGAGAGCGTGAAGTAGAGGAACCCGCATGCAGGATACATGCACTTCAAGAAGCGCTCGGCGGGCACGTGCGCGTCCCCGAGCAGACCGTAACCGACGCCGGCGGAGACGGCCGCGGTGCACAGGGCAGGCACCCACCAGGGAATGCGGACGTCGGCGGGAGTCTCCATGTCGTGCCGTCAGCCGTGGCGAACGAGGTCGTCGAGGATCGCGTCCGACTGCTTCTTCGCCCACGTCGCAAAGTCCTTCATGTAGTCGGCGACCTGCCGGAACCGATTCACCACCGAATCGCGATCGCCCATCGCGACGGCACGCGCGAAGTAGGCGGCCTCCTGCTCGAACACGTGCGAGAGGCGCGGCGCCTCGGGGTTCACCGTGAGGATGTCCGCGTAGAGCTCGGCGCGCTGCGAGAACATGCGGCCGATCATCGCCAGCTCGGTGCGGTAGATGGGGCTCGCGAACTGCAGGCTCCGTCCGAGGTCGGCCTTGAGACGCTCCAGCACCGAGCCGAGCACCATGGTCTTCTCGTGCACGAGCACCTGGATGAGCGCCATCTGCGCGTCGTGCTCCTCGGCGGTGGCGTCGATGGTCTCCGCGCCGAAGCTCTCGAAGAGCTTCTTCACGCGCGCGAAGGCCGCGTCGCCTCGTCCCTTGCACAGCACCACCTTCTGGCGATCGAAGTCGATGCCGTGCGGTCCGAACATGGGGTGCGTGCCGACGACGTCGACGCCCTCCGGCGCCGCCGCGAGCATGGCTTCGAGCGGGGCGCTCTTGATCGACGTGATGTCCATGAGGCATGCGCCCATCCTCACGTGAGGCGCGATCTCCTGGACGACCGCCACGGTCACGTCGATGGGCACCGAGACGACCACGAGATCGTGGCGCGACGCGATCTCGATGGCGGTCGGCCCCTCGCCGAGGCCCATGGTCTCGACCGGGAATCCGCCGTCGGCGAAGACGCGCGCGAGGAACGCGCCCATGCCCTGGGTGCCGCCGATGATGCCGATGGAGAAGTGCTCGGACCGGGCCTGAAGGAACCGTCGCTGCTCGAGGCGCGATGCTGCGAAGAGGCGGGCGAACACGTCGCGAACGATGTCACCGGCCACGCCCGCCTCCTGGGCGCGCGCGAGGAGATCGTCGAGGTGAGCGCCCTCGCGCTCGCGATCGAACGAGGGAAGATCCTTGTTCGCCTTCACGCGGGCCACCTCGCGAATGAGCCGCATGCGATTGGCGAGCAGCCCGACGAGCTCCTGATCGGTCCTGGCGAGCTCCTCTCGAACGGCGACGAGCTCGGGCGCGGGATTGGACGACATCGCGCGCTACTGTATCCTGATCGTATGAGCCAGACGACCGGGCCCACGGCGAACTGCGCAGCATGCGGCGCGCCTGACGACGGCGAGCTCGTCACCTGTCGCTACTGCCGGCAGGCGGTCTCGGCCGACGCGCTCGCGAAGGCCATCCCGTGTCCGAATCCCGCATGCCGCTCGGCCTGTCGCTGGGGCAAGCAGAAATGCGCCGCCTGTCAGGCGTGGATCGTCGTGAGCTGCGTCTTCTGCGGAGCCATCTCGCCGCACAACATCTCGAATTGCCTCCACTGCAGCGAGGCCTTCGCGGGCGCGATGCAGCGGAAGCAAGCCATGCAGCAACAGCAGCAACACCAGAACCAGATGCAGGCGGTGGGCACGTGGGGCAACGTCGCCGCAGCGTTCGCCGGTGCAGCGGTCGGCGCCTCGATCGGGTCGCACGGCAACGGTTACTCGTACTCGTCGTCGAGCGACGACTACGCGCCGCCTTCGAACGACTTCGACACGTCGAACGTCATCGACGACATCGGTGACATCGGCGGTGGCTCGTGGGGCGACGACTGAGCTCCGGAGCGTGATCGCGCTCGACGTCCGAGTCTTTCGCTGGCTCCACGAGTCGTTCTCTCACGGTGGCTGGCTCGCGCTGATGTGCGTGCTCACCGTGATCGGCAGCGGCTGGGGCGGGCTCTTGATCGTGCCGCTCTTCGCCTCTCCGCGCACGCGTCCGTTCGCGCGCTCCCTGAGCGCGGTCAT
>JAYTZB010001457.1:0-4989 GCA_043742085.1 Polyangiaceae bacterium | reverse complement strand
GTGCCCGGTCGGAGACCGCCCGCGCAGCCTTCGCCGTTGAGACCCTCGTAGGTGCCGGTCGCCGTCGAGGCCGGCGGCTGCCAGCGCGCGGTGAACCTCGATCGTGTCTGACCTTCGGTCTCGAGGGGCGGGGCGCTCGAGCAAGCGAGGGCCGTGCTCGCCAGGGCGACAACGACGGCCAGGCGGATCGTCCACGACGCGGGTGCGGTCATCACACGTCTGGACTGCAACCCGTGTACCGGCCGAAACGCAGCGCGATACCGCGTAAAACGCGCCCGATCAGCGGTGATCTGGGTCGCCGGTGAGCGGATCCCGGCTCACGCGGGCTGCGTCTAGCGAGAGTGCTTCGTCGGTGCCATGCGCTCGTCGCCGGTCTGGCGTCGCAGGGCATGGCTGTCGAGCGCGACGGCCGCCAGGTTTGCCAGCGCACGGAAGAGCGCGAGGTCGTCGGGCCGGAACGCGTCGGCCTTCGAGACGCTGTCGGCATAGAGGACGCCGATGGCGCCGCCGCCCGGATTGATCGGCACCGCCATCGCGGCGCGGATCGCGGCGTCTTCCCTGGCGTCGCCGGGAAGCGTCTTGTCGCGGGAGACGTCGGAGAACGACGTGGGGCTTCCCTTGTCGACCACCCAGTCGACGACGCGCTTGCTGTAGGGGCGAGGCGCGGCCCCGACGAACGTCTTGATGACCTTCGGTTTGATCTCGAGGGTCTTCTCGTCGAGGGTGAGGAGCGCGATGCGATCGACCTCGAGGACCTGGACGGCGAGGACCACCAGCTCGTCGAGCATCCGGTCGAGCGGCTGCTCGCCGACGAGGAGCTCGCTCGCCCGGATGAGCAGAAAGAGCTTGTCCTTGTAGCGCTGCTCGTCGTCGAGGTGGACGACGTGGGCAGGGACCTTCGTGACGCGCTTGCTCAGCGAGGCATCGAGCGCGAGGGGCGAGGGCAGCGTCTGGGCCCCCACCGAGATCTTGGGGCTCCGCGTGGTCGCACCTTCGAGGAGGAAGGTGATGTCGCCGCAGCGGAACGTGTCACCCTCGACGACCTCGCAGGCCGGGACCCGCTTGCCGTTGTGGTAGATGCCGTTCTTGCTCTGGAGGTCCGCGATCCGCACCGTTTTCCCGTCGTAATCGACCTGGGCGTGCTTCCGCGACAGGCTCTTGTGCATGCAGACGATGTGATTTTCCTTGGTCCGGCCGATGGTCGACGTTCCGACCGAGACCATGAATGTCTCTTCCTCGGCGGTCCCGGGATTCATCACGAGCGACAGCACGCGGGCACACTATCACGGTCGATCCGGGCAATCTGCGACGGAGCCGACGAAGAAAGACGCAAGAGAAGCAAAATTACCGGACCGCCGGGGTTGACCCCACCCCACCTCCCGGGGAAGACTGCACTGGCTTCGGGCTCCCTTTGTGGACTCGGGCAAAGCAACAGTTTTTCGAGGAGGTCACGGTTCCCCTATGTCGATGGGTCGTCCCAGATTTGATCCGCGCCAGCCGCAGCGCCAGTTCCAGATTCGAGTCAACCACCGCATCCGTGTGCCGGAAGTGCGCGTCATTGACGCGAACGGCGAGATGCTTGGTGTGCTCTCCACGCATGAAGCGCTGAGGCGTGCGCAGGAACAAGGGCTCGACCTCGTAGAGGTGAACCCGAAGGCCGAGCCGCCGGTGTGCAAGATCCTCGACTTCGGTAAATACAAGTACGAGGAGAAGAAGAAGGCCGGCGAGGCCAAGCGCAAGCAGACGGTCGTCCAGATCAAGGAGATCAAGCTGCGCCCGAAGACCGACGATCACGACATCGCGTTCAAGACGAACGCGGCCCGTCGGTTCCTCGAAGCCGGGCACAAGGTGAAGATCACGGTCCGCTTCCGCGGTCGCGAGATCACGCACCCCGAGAAGGCGCAGGAGCAGATCACCGTCATCATCCAGGGCATCGAGGACATCGCGAACGTCGAGACGCGCGTGGCCATGGAAGCCCGCGCGATGTCGGTGCTCGTCGCGCCGAAGCCCGCGATCATGCAGAAGGTGGCGCAGGCGAAGGCCCAGCGCGAGAAAGAGCGTCAGCAGGCCGAGAAAGAAGGCCGCGTGATGCCGGACGAGCCGGAGTCGATCGAGGATCTTCCGGACGATGACGACGATGACGACGACGATGACGACGATGCGGACGGCGAGGGCGAGGCTGCGGCTTCTCCTGAAGCTGCCGCCCCCGCCGCCCCCGCCGACGCCGAGAAGAAGGGCTGAAAGCCTGAGGCGGCGGGGCGCGTCCGCGCTCGCGCTGCCTCTCGCCTTGGTCGCGCTGTTCGGGCCGTTCGCGCTCGGCGTGTTTGCGCTCCGCCTCGCGGTCGCTCCTCTCGGGGATGCGATCGCGACGGCGGCCGTGCGCGCGGCGCCCGTGCTGACACCGCCAGCTCCGTCCACGCCGGACGTCGCGCTGCTGCCGCCTGCGCCGTTGCCTCCGCCTGCCGCGGACGTCGACGATGCGCCCGCGCTGCTGCCGCGTCGCATCGCGTCGCGCTCGCTCGCTCCTCGGCGCGAGACCGTCGACGAGGCGAAGGACGGCGGCACCGGCAGCACCGATGGCGGTCGTGCACCGGCCGCGACCGATGCGCCGAGGTCCACGATCGTCGTCCCCGCGGCGGTCGTCACGCGTGCGCTGGAGCGACGCGACGTCGGAGCCACCAACGCGACGACCGCCGACGGAGCCCCGCTCGGAGCGCGCCTCGCGGGGGTCGGCAAGTACAAGACGGGCCTTCGCGACGGGGACGTCGTGGTCACGGTCGCGGGCACTCGCACGCCCACCGTCGCGGCCATGGTCTCCGCGGCGATGGCGGCGGCGACCAGCGGCGCAACCCGTATTTCTGGCCGGATCATGCGCGGCGACGCGACCTACGCCGTGGTCCTGGAGCTCCCCAAGCAGTAGCGAGCGACTGTCGAAGGCGTGCGGTTACCTGGTAGCTTCTGCGCATGAAGCTCGCCGCTGCTCTGATCGTCGGGACGACGCTCTTCCTCGGCGCCGCGTCCGCCGAAGCCGCTCTCACGTCGAGCGAAAAGGGGCAGATCCGCGACTTCGTCGCGAGCGCCCACACCGAGAACGCGGTCCGCGTCCGCTCGCTCGTCGCGCGCACCGACCTCACCGTCGACGAGTCGATCGCCGCGCTCTCCGAGGCGGTCACGCCGGTGCCCTTCACCGACCCGCGCGCCATCTTCCTGCGCGAGCTGACGTTCGGCGTGTCGAGCGGCTCCTCGCGCCCGCTCCTCGCCCAGGCCGTCACGCACGCGATGCTCGCGCGCGCCGACGCCGTCTTCCAGAAGTACGTGGGCGGCCTCGATCACGAGCCGCGCGCCATCAGCGAGCTCGTCGCGATCTACGCGTTCCTCGATGGGACGATCGCGAATGCCGGCCGACCGACGCTCGCCGCGCACGACACGAGCGCCGGGATCTCCGCCGCCGCCTACGAGGCGTGCTCGAAGGAGCTGCGCGATCACGTCGACCACAACGCACGCTGGTTGAAGGGAGACACCGCCGTCGCCGAGAGCCTCGGACGCGTTCGCGCGCAGGCGCAGGCGGCGCTCGTCGACATGCTCCCCGACGGGCTCACGCGTCGCGTCGATGCCTCCGATCGCCTCGGCCTGAAGGGCGCGCGTCGCCAGATGTTGACCGAGTGGGGCATCCTCCTCCAGGACGCCGGAAAGCTCGACGATGCGAAGGCCGCGAAGGTGCGGGAAGCGCTGGTGCGCTTGCCCGGCGCGCGCGTGGATCTCGAGCTGCTCTATGCCGGCGACGACCGCGGGCCGCTGCGCACGCGAGGTGTCGTCGCGTTCGTGGGCGGTACACCCGCGGAGGCGAACCCGTTCGGCGACGAGCTGACGCCCACCACCGTCGACACGTCCCTGTCGACCGTGGTGCATGACCTCGCGGTCCTCGCCGCAAAGCGTGCGCTCGACAACCGCGGCGACCTCCGCCTGCGCGCCGAGCAAGATGCGGCGACCGCGAAGGGCGAGCCCGGCAAGATGCTCGGCAAGCCGCGCGCACCGAGCGTCGACCACGTGGTCGGCTCGGCCGCGCATCTCCTCGTGCTCGATGCTCCGCGTGCTCTCGACCTCGCGTTCGTGCGCGTGCTCGGCGGCCGGCCGGAGAGCGCGGCGCTGCTCTCGGATGCCATCGGAGCGCTCGCGGCGTTCGCGGTCGCGCCGGCCAGCGGAGCACCGGCGCCCGGCGGCCTGAGCCTCGAGCTCGGCAAGGGCAGCGGCGCCACGACCATGAGCGCCATCCGCCTCGCGCCGAACGGCGCTGCGGTCGGCTTCGCGCTCGATGGCCACACGTGGTCGATCGATCGCGCCGCCCCGGCGTTTGCGGTGACCGGCGTGACGCGCGACGGACAGGCCCTCTCGCTCGCGCATCTCGCGACGGCGCGCACGCCGCTGCGCGATGGCTCGAGCTGGACCGAGGGCGGGTGGTCGTTCACGAAGCTGCGCGGAACGCCGCGCGCGGGCATCGCACCCGCGAGCGAGAAGGGCGGAGCGCCGACGGTGAAGGTGGTGGGCTCGGGTCCGAAGGGCTACGACGCGATCGTCACGACCTCGCCCGGAGAGGACTTCGTGCTCGAGGGGGACCTCGTCGTGCGTGACGCGCCGGGCGGCGTGACGTTCCGTGCGGCGAACGGACGGGACGCGGTGCGCGGCGCGATGCTGGTCGTGACGCCGGGCGGTCGCGCGGCGCTCCTCACGAGTGACGACCAGGGCAACGAGAGCCTGCTCGCGGCGCCCATCGAGCGGGCGCCTTCGATGCCCGTGCACGTGAAGATCACCGTGAAGGGCACGAAGGTCGAAGCGGTGGTCGGCGCGGACACGCTCTCGGGGACGCTGCCGGCCACGCTCGCCAAGGGCGACGTCGGGCTCGTCGCGAAGCGCGGCTCGAGCGTCGATCTGGCGGGCTTCTCGCTGAAGAAGAAGTGAGGAAGGCGCCGTAAATTAGGCCGCTCGGGCCGT
>JAYTZB010001456.1:0-3412 GCA_043742085.1 Polyangiaceae bacterium | reverse complement strand
CTCCGGGCGAACGCGGCGGAAGAAGAGCGTGGGCTTCAGCGCCGTCTCGGGCACGCCGCCGCCGAGGTAGCTGTAGAAGTCGATGTGCGAACGGCCGTTGATGAAGAGGTGGAAGTTGTCGTTCGCGTCGCGGAGATAGAAGAGGCCGTTGTGGTAGCCGGCCATCGGGTGGAGATCGGTGCCGATGCCCACCTCGTCGACCGCGGAGCCCTGGCCGGGGCGATCCTCGCGCGTCAGGCGAGCGCCCGGCGGGGTCGGGTCGCTCGTGGGGTTGTCGGTCCGCGGCGTGAACGGCGGCGCCGACTCCGGGATCGGGCCTGTTCCCGGGACGTTACCGGGCGCGGGGACGGTGGGCGGATTCGCCGGGGCGGTCGTCGGAGCCGCCTGCGCGGTGACGGGGGCCATCGGTTCCTGCGCGTTCGCGGACTGCGCGTACAGCGCCAAGGCAATCGAGACGGAGCAGAGCGAGATTCTTCGCATCATCATGCTTCCTTTGTGTGACTTGCACCCTCGCATCGTTCAGCAACGGACGCGTGACGAACCGGCAAAGAACGCGGCAGCAACGCGGTCGCGCTGCCCCCCGCGAGGCGAGCGCCCTTCGGTACAGCCATCTTCGTGCGATGATCGCGGGATGTCGACGCTTGGGGTGCTGCGACTCGACGCACCGGCAGCGCGCCTCGCTGCCGCGTCGTGCCGCGCGCTCGACCGTCCCCTCGCGCACGACGGCGAGCTCCTCCTCGCGACGGTGAACGACGAAGCCGTGCTGCTCGGCGCTCTCCAGCGCGCGAGTGAGCTCGGCGCGGTGGACGACCCGGCGCGCGCGCTCCTGCGGCGCGGCTCCTGCGGCGCGGAGGCCATGGTCGGCAAGGGATCGCTCTGGGTGCAGCTCGCCCTCGCGCGCTGCGACGCGCTCGTGCGGTGCGAGCCGAGCCGGCTCCTCAATCGCTACGTCCGCCCGCTCCTTCGCGCGCTGACGAAGGTGGGCGCTCTCGCGCACTACTTCGATCGCGACTGGATCAGTGCGGGCAGGAGGCCCGTGGCGATGATTGCCTTCGCGCACGACGCGGCGACGGGACGCGCGCTCGTGGAGGCGATCATCGCCGTGCGCACGCCGTTCGCGCTCCGTGCGCGCCCCTCGTATCTCGGCAAGGCTCCCGCGACGCTCGCCGAGATCGGCGCTCCCGTCGAGCTCGCGCGACTCGGCGACGCGATCGCCGAAGCGTACGCGAGCGCCTATGGCCGATCGATCGTGAAAATGCCTGGATTTTACGGTGATCCGCCACATCCTTCACCTCTGACAGAGGCCGCGCCGGAGGACGTCCGCGCCGAGCCGGCGTGGGCCGCGACCCGTGACGAGGCGATCGGTGTGGTCGGCGCAGGCCCGGATGCGAGCGGACGCATGCGCGTCGGAGGCGAGCTCATGGCGTCGCGTGATGCCGTCGCTCGGCTCGAAGAGCGCCTCGCAGCCGCCGGCAGCAGCGATGCGTCCGAGGTCGGTGCCCTCGTCGACGCGTCGCTCGGCGCGCCGGACGTCGCGCTCGTGGGTGTGCGGTCTCTATCCTCGCTCCGCGACGTCATCGTCGAAGCGTCAATGCCCGCTCAGTAGAAGCTGCCCTGGAGCCAGGCAGAGTACTGGAGCACGTGCTGGGACGGCGGCGCGTCGCCCTTGAGGTGCATGTTGTCGACGGCGTACGCGAGCTCGTTGATGAGGCGCAGGTTCTTGCTGAAGCGCGCGCCCAGCATGAACGTGTACGTGTCGCGCGCGTCGTTCGCCTGCGAGACGTCGGCCGTGTACGTGTCGAAGCGGAAGCCGGCGATGCCCCAGCGCGTGAGATCCTGCTCCGCGCGCAGGTAGAGCGCGCGCTCGCCGAGCCCGGCGACGTCGTCAGCGAAACCGACAGGAATGACGGGCACGGCGAAGGGATAGACGACGCCCGTGTCCATGTTCTTTCCGAACATGAGCTCCCCGAGGAGGCGCGTCTCGCCGAGGACGGGGACGAGCGTCTTCGCGAAGCGAGCGCCGACGTTCATCGCGTAGCGGTCGTAGTTCTTCACGCGGAGCTGCTGCGCGTCGACGATCTGACCGCGGCCGTAGTAGCCTTCGATGCTCGCATCGATGGGGCCGAGCTTCTTGCCGCTCACGGTCGCGAAGAAGTCCTTCGACGAGTTGAGATCCGGCTGCACGACGAAGCGCGGCTCACCGAGGCGCTGCCCGTTGAGGACGCCCACGTCGACGACGAGATGATCGTCGAGGGCGAACGTCTTCGCGTGCACGCCGATGTCTCGCTCGGTCGGGAACAGGTTGAGCGAGGCCCACGTGCGCTCGATGAACGGACGGAAGAGTGACAGCTCCTCGAGCTCCATGCGGAACGGCACCTGGAAGAGACCGCCCGTGAACTCGGTGCGGAGGTCCTTGTTCCAGTGCGCGATGCCCGTCAGCTCGGCATTGCGCGCGATGGTGGTCTGGGTCGAGGCGGGACCACCCGACGGGAGGAGATCGACCTGGAGGAAGACGCGAACGACGTCGGTCTCGTAGGTCGCGCCGAGGCGCGTGCGGCGCAGGCGAAACGCGTTGGTGTTCGTGGTCGAACCGTCGGCGCGCGCGACCGTGTCGTTCGACGTGATGCCCGCCGGGAGCGCGCCGTTCGCCTGCCGGTTCGGCGAAGCCGCGGCATCGTTCGACGTCAGCAGGTACTGGAGCTGCACGTAGCCCATGAAGTGGAGGTGACGGAGCGGGCCGACGTCGTTCTCGAGCGTGCGGAGCCGGATTTCATCGAGCGCGACGCGTGCCTCGAGCTCGCGGACGCGCGCCGCGTCGCCCGCGCTCGTCCCGATGACGACCGGCGCCGGCGGCAGCAGGTTGCCGGGCGGCTGCACGTCGGTCCCCGACGTCGACACCGGGGTGCCGGGGCCGGGCGGCGGGATGACCGGCGGATCGGCGGCCTGCGCCGGGCTCTGGGGCCACGTGCGCGAGTCGGGCGTCGGGCCGTTCGCGGGCGGCGTCTGCGTCTGCGCCTGCGCGCGCGTCGCGCTCCCCAGCATGAAGAGCGCCACAGCGAGGCCGGTCGAGAGGCGGGTCCGCAACATGGGGACCGATTCTATGGGGCAGCGAAGCCTGCGCGAAGAAAAGTCGTCAGCTCGCTCAACGCTTGGCGAGGCGCTCCCAGATCCGAGCCTCGCGGAAGATGCGAACGAGCTCGGGATCGAGGTGCTGGTCCTTCACGCCGTACTCGAGGATGTCGATCGCGCGCTCGACGGGAACCGCCTTCTTGTATGGGCGATCGCTCGCGGTGAGGGCGTCGTAGATGTCCGCGATGCTCATCATCTTCGACTGCACCGGGATCTCCTCGGCGCGGAGCCGATTCGGGTAGCCGGTGCCGTTGAGGCGCTCGTGGTGCGCGCCGGCGATGGC
>JAYTZB010001455.1:0-6781 GCA_043742085.1 Polyangiaceae bacterium | reverse complement strand
GCGAGGCCGTTTCCATTCGACTTGTGCGCAGGCTCGGCCGGCTGCTGGTCGTAGCCACGTCCCGACGGCGGGAGCGGGAGCGGTGGCGGAGCGGCGTCGGCCGCGGGCGCGGTCACGGGTAGCGTGATGTCCTTCGACTCGCCGGGAGCGAGATCGATCTGCGAGCGCGTCTCGGGTCCGGCTCCGATGCGCGCGCTCAGCTCGTGCTTGCCGGGATCGAGCGCGCGCCCTTCGCCGAGCGCCGCGAGCGGCACCGTCGCGCCGTCGACCACCACGATCGGCTCGCGACCTTGCGGCACGCCGGTGATGTGGAGACGCACGATGGCGATCTTGGCGCGCATCTCCTCGGCGATCTTGGCGGCCTCGTTGCGCGCGTCCTGCGAGCGAGCGGTCTCGCCCGCCAGCGGCGGAATGCGTCCGACGCCGAGGCAGACCTCGCGCGCTTCGACGGGCTGCACCAGCGCCGCGTGGGTCTTGCAGAGCTCGACGCCGGTGATGGGCGTGTTGCCGAGCGCATGCGCGGCCTTCAGCTTCTCGAGCGCACCCTTGAGGTCGCCCTTGTCACGGAGATCGGTGCCCTGATTGTAGAGCTGGCGCGCCGTCTCGATGTCCGTCGCCGAGCGCTGCGCGAACGCGCTGCCGCTGTACGTGGCGAACAACGTGCAGACTGCAACGAATCCGGCGGTGCGTAGGCGGCGTTGGTCAGAAGATGTCATGTCCACTCGCGGCCGGCCGAGGCGTCGTGGGCGACGTGACGGGCGGCGAAGCCAAGCTCGAAGGGGTAGACGAAGTCGCGGTCGTGGCTGCAGTATGCACGGTTAAGGTCGGTCGCACGCTCTTCCCGTGCGGCGGCGTCTTCGCGCTGGCGACGGGCGGCGCCTCGGCCGACGCAACCGCAGCGGTGCTCGCGCCCGCGCCCGCGCTCGTGGTCGCGCTCGTGGTCGGGCCGGCGCTCGCGCTCGGCGCTGCGCTCGCCCCCGCTCCGCGCGCGCTGCCCGAGGGGTCCGAAGGCACGAGCGCGGTCGAGGTGTCGTGCTTGAACATCGCGCGGAACACCGCGAACGTCGTCAGCGGCACCACCACGAGGATGGCGAGGAGCACGAGCAAGCGACTCCGCGAACGACTCTGCGTGGTCGCGCGGACCACGCCCGCGTCGGTCGCTGCGCCTGCCGCGAGCGTCGGGGCCACCGGGTTGACGCGCCTGCCGGACGACGAGCCCGTGCTCAGCCGCGGTGCGAGATCGAGCGACTTCGGCATCTGACCGCCGAGCGCGAGCGCGAGCTCCTCGGTCATCTCCTTCGCCGACGCGTAGCGCGCGTTCACGTCGCGCGCGCACGCCCGCGCGAACCACGCATCGACGGCGATGGGGAGATCGGGGTTCACCACGGTGGGTAGCGGCAGCGGCTCGCTGTGGATGCGGATGGCGAGGCCGCCCATGGTCTCGGCGTCGAACGGCTTCCGCCCCGTCAGCATCTCGAAGCACACGACGCCGACGCTCCACAGATCGCTGCGGTGATCGAGGTCCTTCGAGCCGAGGATCTGCTCCGGGCTCATGTAGAACGGCGAGCCGATCATCGAGCCGGTCTTCGTGCCGCTGTCGACTTTCGGCAGCTCGACGCCCTTCGCGATGCCGAAGTCGAGGAGCTTCACGAAGACCTCGCCGGAGCGACCGGCGTCGCAGAGGTAGATGTTGCCCGGCTTGATGTCGCGATGGATGATGCCGCGCTCGTGCGCGCGATCCAGCGCGCGTGCGAGCTGACCCATGACCTCGACGACGAGGTCGGTCGGCATCTTCGCCTCGTGGTCGAGGTACTGACCGAGGTCGCGCCCCTCGAGAAGCTCCATCACGATGTACGGAACGCCCTGATCGGTGATGCCGTGATCGAACGTCTGCACGACGTGCGGGCTCTTCACCTGCGAAGCAGCGGCGGCCTCGCGCGAGAAGCGATCCTGCGCTTCCTTGTTGCTCTTCAGGCCGCTCGCGATGAACTTCACGACGACCTGCGTACGGAGCGCGAGATGCTCGGCGACCCATACCGCGCCCATGCCGCCTTCGCCGAGCGGGCGAACCAGCTTGACGCTCGGCGTCACCATCATCCCCGCGAAGGCCTCGGACACGTGACAAAGGATGCGTGAGCGAGAGATCTTCCGCAACTACTTTGCCCCTGAAAACGCGGGGTCCCGTCGGCGTCCATGATGTAGGACCGCCGCGGGGCCGCCCCATGACTCGCCGGTCATGGCCGTGGCACACGATGGCGCTCGATCCGTCGTCAAATCCACGATGCACGTGCAAGCGGGGCCTGGCGCGGCGAATGCTACGTTGGAAGGCATGACGCGCACGCAGACGACGCTCGCTCTCTTGCTCGCGCTGTCGGGAGCTCTCTACGCGTGCGGCTCGGCTGGGCTGAGCGGCTTCGATTCGACCACGACCGGCGGCGGCGAACGCCAGCCCACCGGCGCAGACGCGGGCTTCGGCGCCACGGCTGCTCCGATGGCGGGATCCGACAACGGCCTCGTCCCCGTCGACAACGCGGTCATTCTCGTCCACGCGGCGAAGTCCCAGTCGTTCAGGCTGTGCTTCGAGAACGAGTCGGACCGCCGGCCACAGCCCGACTCCGAGGTGATGCCGCAAGCGAACGTCGTCGGCGTCGAGGTCGGCGCCGCGGTTCGCCTCGGTCCGCTGCGTGGCGCGCCGGGCATGGTCTACCTCTTCGAGGAGCCGCTCATTCGCGCGTTCTATCCCGCGTTCGGCGGCGCCGGTCAGGGCCCCACGTGCAAGAACCTCCTCGAGAACATGAACCTGCAGACGCTCGCGCAGCCGCTCGGCAGGATCGACACCGATCTCTCGAGAGGCGTCCACCTCCTCGCGGTCCGCGGTTGCTCGAGCGACAAGCTCGGCCTCTTCAAGCGCACCGTCGCCGAATGCGGCGCGGACTGGACGGCGACGGCCGGCAACCTGAGCGTGACGGACATCACGCTCTTCGGCGCGAAGCGCCCGTCACCGGGAGTCCTTCCCGCGCAGGTCGTGAACCTCTCGCAGCCGGTCGAGGGCGCGCGCGGTAAGCGCCCCTTGCTGATCGCGTTCGGCGACCTGGTGACGCCCGGCGCTTCGCAAGCGACCGTCGCGCGCAATCCCGTGGTCTTCGGCAGCGCGCAGCCTCCGCAGCCGGCGTCGCTCACGTACGACGCGACCGACATCGCGATCTACGCATCGGTCGGATTCCGCGTGAGCCTCGAGCCGCTCGCCGGGCCCGACGGCGGCGCGGCCACCACGCTTCTCGAGGAGTCGCTCGCGCGCATCCAGAAGCTCTCGTCGCCGCGGGACGTCCCGCCGACGTACTACGCCGCGGCCTCCAACTACGCGCTGCTCCTGCTCGGCGACCCGAACGCAAAGCTCCCCGACGGCGGCGTCGACAGCGACGATCGCCGCAACCTCCACATCCTCGCCGTGCCGGTGATCGAGCCGAAGACCGACAACGATGCCGGCGACGGCACGGGAACCGGCAACGGCACCGGCGGCGCCGTCGACGGCGGCTCTGCGCCTACCACGCCGTGATCGCGCGACGACGGCGCATCATGGTCCCCGCTGCTATCGTGATCCCGTGCGCAAGGTAGCTCCCCGCGGGTTCGGCTGGATCGGCCTCGCGGCGGCGAGCGGCACCTTCGCGGTGGTCACGCTCGCCGCGCTCGCCGCGTGCTCCTCGCTCACGACCGCGGACAGCACGACGCCGTTCGCGCAGGACTCGGGCACGGCGCGCGAAGGCGGACCCACCAGCGACGCGGGCGCGTTTTCCGACGCCGGCGCCCCGACCGTGGGCTCGTTCGTGGAGGCCAACGCGCTCGTCCTCGTGCACGCGGCATCGTTCCCGGCGTTCCGCATGTGCTTCGAGGGCGCGTCCGCAGACCTTCCGCAGCCGAGCATCGACCTCATGCCCGACTCGAACGTCGTGGGCGTCGACGTCGGAACGGCGGTGCGTCTGGCGGCGCGTCCGGAGAAGCTCGGTCACGCGTACGTGTTCCCCGAGTCGGTGCTGCGTCCGCTCTATCCGACGTTCGGCGGTCCGGGTCCTTCGTGCTCGCAGCTCCTCAACAGCAGCCCGACCAACCAGTCCGCGGTCGACGTCGGCGTCGTGACCGCGGACGTCTCGAGCGGCGTCCACGTGCTCGTGCTCACGGGCTGCCGCGCGGCGAGCATCGATCCGGTGGCCTCGAAGAACCGCTGCGGCGCCGACTGGAACGCGGCGACCGGCAACCTCTCGCTGACCACGCTGTCCCTCATGGCCTACGCGCGAGCCGGGGAAACAAGGCTTCCCGTGCAGCTCGTCCAGCTCTCGCCCGCGCTGCAGATGCGCGCTGCGGGACGTGCGCTCGGCCTCGCGTTCGGCGCGCTCGACGGCGGCACCGCGGGCGCGGCGCCTGCTCCGTTCGTCGAGGGCGCGGTGCCCCTCGGCGTCGCGGTTCCGAATCCGCCGGCCATCCTCGATTACGCCGCCACCGATCTCGGCTCCTACGCCACGAGCGGCATCTTCGTCACGCTGGGCGGCGCGATCAACGATGCCGGAATGCCGACCGGCGGCGACGCGGGCGCGCGCGAGACGCTCGTCGTCCAGTCGCTCGCCGACATCCAGAAGCGTTCGTCGCCGCGCTCGCTCCCGCCGGACTGGTTCGCCGCAGCGTCGAGCTACGTGGTGCTCAGCGTCGGCGACACCGACCCGCGGCTGAGTGACGGTGGTCGCGACGACGATCCGCGGCGCGCGCTTCATCTCCTCGCGGTCCCGCTCGCCACGCCGGACGCCGGCACGACGACCGGCACGACCACCGACGGCGGGCCCTGAGAGACCCACGTCGAGCGAGCCGTCACCGCGTCTGCGCGCGGTGGCCGATGTCCTTGCGGTGGTGCTCGCCACGCCAGTGAATGCGCGACGCCGTGAGATACGCGGCGTCACGCGCGGCAGCGAACGACGCGGCGCAGGCGCCCACCGCGAGGACGCGTCCGCCCGCGGTGACGACGCCGTTGCCGTCGGTGGCGGTGCCGGCGTGGAAGACGAACGCGCCGGCGGCGAGCTCGGCGTCGAGGCCCTCGATGCGATCGCCGACGGCGGGCTTGCCGGGATAGCCCTCGGCGGCCATGACGATGGCGAGCGCGGCGCCGCTCTTCGTGCCAGCGGCCACCTTGGACAGATCGCCGCGCGCGGCGCCTTCGAGGAGGTCGAGCCAGTCGCCGTCGAGCATCGGCACGAGCACCGCGGTCTCGGGATCACCGAAGCGCACGTTGAACTCGAGGACGCGCGGGACGCCGGCATCGATCATGAGCCCCACGAAGAGGACACCGCGGAACGGCGCTCCTTCCTCCGCCATGCCGCGCAGCGTCGGCTCGACGACGGTCCGCATCACGACCCCGTGAACGGCCGGAGTCACCACGGCTGCCGGCGCATAGGCGCCCATGCCGCCGGTATTCGGCCCGCGGTCGCCGTCGAAGGCGCGCTTGTGGTCCTGGGCGGCGACGAGCGCGACGGCGCGCGTTCCGTCGCACACGACGTGGAAGCTCGCCTCCTCGCCGGGGAGGATCTCCTCGATGACGACGGTGGTGCCGGCGTCTCCGAACTCACGCGCCACCATCATGCGGTCGATGGCTTCGACGGCCTCGTCGCACGACGAGGCGACCACGACGCCCTTGCCGGCCGCGAGACCGTCGGCCTTCACCACGAGCGGGCGTCCCGCGGCACGCACGTGCGCCTTCGCCTGCTCGGCATCGTCGAAGACAGCGAACGCCGCGGTCGGGATCTCGTGACGCTTCAGGAACTCCTTCATGAAGGCCTTCGAGCCCTCGAGACGCGCGGCGGCGCGTGAGGGTCCGAACGCGAGGATCGACCTCGCGGCGAGCGCGTCCACGAGACCGAGCGTGAGCGGGGCCTCCGGTCCGATCACCACGAGGTCGACACGCTCGCTCTCGGCGAGCGCGACGAGGCCGGCCACGTCGGTGACGGCAACGTTCACATTCCGTCCGAGCCGCGCGGTGCCGCCGTTGCCGGGGGCGATGACGAGGTCGTGCTCGCGAAGCGCCGTGCAGAGGGCGTGCTCGCGCGCGCCGCTTCCGACGATGAGAATGCGCCGCGGAACGGACGGAGCCGAGGCTGTCATGCTGGGCGGAGTACCACGCGCCGATCTGCGGTACCATCGCGCCGTGGCAGAGAGCAATCGCCCCCCCGTCGCCATCCGGATCGTCCGTCCTTACGAGAGCGAGGACGAGCTCCTCGAGCACGAGCTCGAGACGGTCGGCAAGACGAGCGTGGTGCTGATCGGTGCGCATCCGCGCCCCACCGGCGTCATCCTGCGCTTCGAAGTGACGCTCGCGTCCGGGACCACCGTCCTCCGCGGAGAAGGCCGCGTGCTCGCGCACAAGGAGAACGCGTTTCGCGGGCAACCGGGCCTGACGCTGCGCTTCACGCGTCTCGATCCGCGCTCCAAGTCCGTCGTCGATCGCGCGACAGCCATGCGCGAATCGCGCTCGATGGGCGACGTCTCGTCACCGTCGCGTCCGGTGCCGACCGCGCCCGTGGCGGAAGGCGCGCTCGCCGATGCGCTCACGGCCTCGACGCCCGCGCCCGGTCCGGCGTCCGAGGCGGTGCTGTCGATGGCCGATCAGGAAGCCGCGGTGGCGACCGCCCGCGCGGCAGCCCGCGAGAAGGCCAACGCAACGGCGCGCGCGAATGCGAAGCGTACCGGCAGCGGTCGCGCGATGGGGCTCACGCCTCCGCCGGTGCCCGCCTCCGTTCCGGTG
>JAYTZB010001454.1:0-2265 GCA_043742085.1 Polyangiaceae bacterium | reverse complement strand
CGCCTCTTCACGCACGCGGCGCTCGACGTCGGGATGCTTCGAGAGAAGGCTGAAGGTCCACGAGAGGAGATTCGCGGTGGTCTCGTGGCCGGCGAGGATCATGGTGATGATCTCGTCGCGGAGCTGCTGGTCGTCCATCCCGGCACTCGCGGTGGGCGCGGTGGGCGAGGCGCTGGACGCCGCGCTCGGATCGGGCTCCTCCGTCGCCGCCATCAGCATGCCGAGGAGGTCGCCGCCGAAGTCTCCGCTCTTCGCGGCCTGCGCGCGGCGCTCCGCGATCAGGCGAAACACCACGTCGTCGAGGGTCTTCTTCGCGCGCTTGAAGCGGACGTTGCCGGGCGTCGGGATGTACGGAGGCACCCGGATCATCGACTCGGCGTAGTCGTTGGCCCAGTGCATCGCGACCTCGAGCGCGTGGCCGACGTCCTTCGCGTCGCCGTCGACGTCGGACGAGAACAGCGTGAGGCCGACGATGCGGAACGTGAGCCGCATCATCTCGGCGTGGATGCAGAACGACTTGTCGGCGCCCTCCGAGGTCCAGCGCGTCAGCATGTCGCGCGTGGCCATCGCCATCGAGTCGGCGAACCCGGAAAGCTTGTCGCGATGGAACGCCGGCTGCGTGAGCTTGCGCTGGCGGCGCCAGTGGTCGCCCTCGCTGGTGAGCAGCCCCTCGCCGAGCACGATCTTGAGGCCCAGGTAGTTGCGGCTCTTCGTGTAGCCCTTCGGGTTGTCGACCAGCACGTGCTTCACGATGTCGGGATCGTTCACGAGGTAGTACTGGAACGGCCCGAACTTGAAGCGCACGACGTCGCCGTAGCGATCGCGCGACTTCCGGAAGAGCGTGAGCGGATCCCGCCACGCCGGAAACACGCTCCCGAACCAGGGCAGCCCGCGCGGACCGGGGGCTCGGAGGACGGTCGCTTTCGTCGTGGTCGCTGCATGCACTTCGTTCATCGCTCACCTCACCAACGCGGTCTGGTCACGTGCGGACGAACGTGAGACATTCCTCAGGTTCGGACCGCAGAATCTGAGGCCTGCCTCATGTTTGTCAACCAGGAATGAAGACGCGCGCGCCGATTGTGGATACGGACGGAGCCCCGCGCCGTGTTCCCACCCAGGAACGCGCGAAGAAGCGCGTCGAGCGGATCATCGATGCCGCTTCGCATGTCTTCGCCGAGCAGGGCTTCGAGGCGGCGACCATGGAGGCCATCGCGGCGCGGGCCGAGACCTCGATCGGCTCGATCTACCAATTTTTCCCGAACAAGCTGACGCTCTTCAACGCGCTCGCGCGGCACTACCACGAGAAGCTGCGCGCGTTCTTCGACCTCCTCCTGAGCGGTCCGCTCCTCGACCAGCCCTGGGCCGACATCCTCGATGCCGGTATCGATGCGTTCGCGTTCTTCCACGAGCAGGAGCCGGGGTTCCGCGCGGTGTGGGTCGGACTGCAGGTCACGCCCGAGGTGATCATCGAGGGCGAGGCGATCAACCGCGAGTTCGCGAAGCGGATCGAGACGGTGCTCGAAGCAAAGCTCCTCGATCTGCCGGCCACGATGCGACCCGTGGTCGCGACCATGATGGTGGAGATCCTGACGGCGATGCTCATCGTCTCTGCCCGACGCCCCGCCGAGGCCAAGGCGCTGATGACCGAGACGAAGGCCCTGCTCCGCCGCTATCTCGCGCCCTACGAAGCGCGCGCGCGCAAGGGCAGCGAAGGCCGGCGCCGTGCGGTACGATCTCCTCGATGAAGACCGTCCGGCCGAAGCCGCTCGGAGCGCCGCCCGAGAACCTCGGGCTCACGGCGGAGGAGGGCTTCGTCCTCGCGCGCTGCGACGGGCGCCTGTCGGTGCTCGACCTCTCCGCGCTGACCGGGATGGAAGCGCGACGCGTCGAGCAGATCGTCACGAAGCTCGCATCGCGAGGCGCGGTGGCGCTCGAGGCCATCGAGGCTTCGGCGCCGTACTTGCCCGACGTGGGCTCGGCCCCTTCGCTTCCCAACGACGGCGAGATGACGTCGCTCGCCGACTTCGCAGCGGTGCTCGGCATGGACCCGAGCGCGTTCGCGCCTCAGGGCACGAGCGGGACCCGCGCACGCAGCGCTGCCGTCGAGCAACCGGTGCCCGAGGAGCGTGTCGAGTCGCGCTCCAACTATCCGCCGCCGGCGACGAGCGAGCCTCCGGAGGCCATCGTCGATCCGACCTCCGAGGTCGGACCTGCTGCTCCCGTGGCCGAGCCCGACTCGCAGCAGCGGCTCATGGCGGAGGAGGT
>JAYTZB010001453.1:0-5403 GCA_043742085.1 Polyangiaceae bacterium | reverse complement strand
AGGAGGAACATGACGACGACGCCGATGCCGCAGATGATCAGGAAGCGTGACCAGACCGGGTGCCAGTGGAAGATCTGCGGCTCACGCGTGATCCGGTCGTGGGATCCGCATTTCATGCAGACGGCAGGCAGATCGGGATCGTGCGAGAGGACGAGCGCGCGCTTCTCGAGCCGCGCGTCGTACCCTCGCTTCCGCTTCGCCATCGCCTCTCGAGTCTAGCCGAGGCGAGGCACGCAGCGGATCACTCAGTCGGACGTGCCGAGCTTGCGCTCGAGGGCTTCGAGATGGGCACGCACCTCGGGATCGCTCGAGCGAAGCGCCTCGACCTTGCGGACCGCGCTCATGACCGTCGTGTGATCGCGGTTGCCGAAGGCGCGACCGAGCTCCGGGAAGCTGCACTTCAAGCGCTGCTTGCAGAGGTACATCGCGACGTGACGCGCGAAGGCGATGCTCTTGTGGCGATCCTTCGAGAGCAGATCGCTCGTGCGCAGCTTGAAGTGGTGACAGACCACGCGCTGGATGTCGTCGACGCCGGCTTCGCTGGCGCGCGGGTTCGACGTGAGCGCGAGCTCCTGGCGGGCGAACTCGATGTCGATGGAGCGACCGAGCAGCGAGGACTTCGCCGCGAGACGGATGAGCGTGCCTTCCAGCTCGCGGACGTTGGAGCGGATGGTCTGCGCGAGGAAGAGGACGACCTCGTCGGCGAGCTCGATCTGCTCGAGCTGCGCCTTCTTGCGGAGGATCGCGACGCGCGTCTCGAGCTCGGGGCCCTGGATGTCCGCGACGAGACCCCAGGAGAAGCGCGAGACGAGCCGCTCTTCCATCTTCTCGAGCTGCTGCGGGTACTTGTCGCTGGTGACGATGATCTGCTTGTCGGCCTGGTGCAGGGCGTTGAACGCGTGGAAGAACTCCTCCTGCGTCTGCGTCTTCGAGGCGAGGAACTGGATGTCGTCGACGAGGAGGAGGTCGCAGCGCTCGCGGTAACGCGCGCGGAACTCGTTCATGCGTCCCTCCTGGAGGGACTGGACGAACTCGTTCACGAACTTCTCCGCCGAGACGTAGAGGATGCGCGACGAGGGGCGCTCGGCGCGGAAGCGATGGGCGACGGCGTGCACGAGGTGCGTCTTGCCGAGACCGGTGCCGCCACAGAGGAAGAGCGGGTTGTGACGGGGGCCGCCGCCGCCGGCAGCAGCGATGGCCGCAGCGTGGGCGAGCTGGTTCGACGGACCGACGACGAAGTTCCCGAACGTGTACTTGCCGTTCAGTCCCTCGATGGCCGGCGGGGGGTGCGAGCCCTGGGAGGCCTTGCCGTTGCCGTTCTGGCCCTGCGACGCGTGCGACGCGTAACCGTGGGAATGCGAGCCGTTCGATCCGCCATGGCCGCCGTTCGAGCCGTTCGCGCCGTTACGATACGAGCGAGGCGCGTCGTCAGGGAACCCGAAGCCGTCCTGCCCGGATCCGTTCGTCTGCGGCCCGAGCAAACGGTCGTCGGTGGGCCGCGGCGGGGTGATCGGGCGATCCGGCATCATCGCGCGCGGTCGTACGGGCAGCGCAGGCTGCCCATTCCCGAGGGCGACGGGGCGATCGAGGTCACCGCCGACACACCAGGCGATCTGGATGCTCCAGCCGGTCTGGCTGCGCAAGAAGTCGACGAGGGTCGGCAGGAAATGCTGGTCGACCCATTCCCGAACGAACTCGTCGCGAGCGCGCAGGCTCACGATGCCGTCGGTCATGCCGTCGTACTGAATTCCCGAAAACCACTGTTCGAAGCTCGCAGGCGATTTCGCCCGCGTGAAAGCAACGGCTTCGTTCCAGAGCGTGTCGTGCTGCATCTCCATCCGTTTCTCAGTCACCCACGCCTTCGGCGTGGACCCTCAAACGCGAACGCCGAACGCCGAATGCGAATGACGAAAATCACAGGTTCTCCACAGGCTGTGGACTGGCGACCTCGCGGCTTTCCAGCGCGAGCCCTTACCGCCAGGCGCGTTCCTCTCGGGAGAGAGGCCTGCGCCACGGAGACCCTGGTGACCGGACAAACAAATCCCCGCTCCGGTCCGATGCGGCTTGCCGGGAACCCCCGACGCGCCACCTGTCCCGAAGATGTTTCTCTTCCAGAAAAGAGAGGGTGATGAGCGCTCCAGCGGCCTGCGCTGCGACAGTCTGGTGTCAGACCGGTACAGAACAGGGTTGGGGCACTGATCGCCGCCCCCCGCCGTGACGGGGAAGATGGAACTAGCACCCTCTATTTTGCGTCGTCATGTCCATTGTTTCGTTTGTGCGTAAGTGGCCGCAGTAGCTCAGCTTTATTCCTTGTAAACCGCCTGTGAATTACGTGCTGTGCGCATGCAGCTTCGCAGGCGGTGGATAAGTCCGCGTCGCCGCTCTGTTATCGGAGCGTTGCCGCACTGACACCGGCGCAACGCACCTAAATGTCGGTGTTTTTGGTGTCAAGAGTCGACGAAGTGCCGCAATTTCAGGGCGCGCGACGCTGGATCGCGCCGCTCTCCCCCGCCTTCGTCAACCTCCCCAGGGGGTACGGTCGAAAATTGTTCGTCCGGCGCGGGCCTTGTTAGGGTGCCCGCGGTGCGGTCCCTCGCTTTCCGGAGAGCAACCGCGATCGCGTTTGCGTTCGCGTGTTCCTGCCCCGCGATCGCGTTCGCGGATCGCTCGTCCACGAGCATCGAGCAAGGCTACGAGCTCGGTGAGATCCAGCATCCGCGCTCGGTGGCGATGGGCAACGCTGCCCAGGTCTTCGGCGGATCGACGACGGCGATCTTCGTCAACCCCGCCAACCTCCCGCTCTATCGCGTCTACCACCTCGAGGGCCTCGCAGCGCTCGGGCCCGAGGCGCGACGGCAGAGCTACGGCGGCGCGATCGCCGACTCGAGCACGTCACGGCTCGCGGGAGGATTCGGCGGCACGTGGTCGCAGATGGATCCCGACGGGATCAAGCGGCAGTTCACCGACCTCCGGCTCACGCTCGCCTATCCGCTCGGTGATCGCCTGAGCCTCGGCGCGACAGGGCGATTCTTGCGCGTCGGCCAGCAGACCGCCGCGGGGCCGCTCGGCGGCAGCCTCGCGTCGGACGGCACGAAGGACGATCCGCTCTTCAGCGGCTTCACGTTCGACGCGGGTGCCGCCGTGCAGATCAGCGACAACATCCGCGTCGCGCTCAGCGGTCGCAATCTCACCGCGCCCGGCACGAGCCTCGCGCCGCTCGTCCTCGCGGGCGGCATCGGCTGGTCGAACCAGATCGTCACCGTCGAGGCCGACTCGCTCGTGGATTTCACGACCTTCGGCTCGGCGCGCGGCCGCGCGATGGTCGGCGCGGAGTTTCTCGCTGCCGACCGCTTCCCGCTGCGCGCGGGCTATCGCTACGACGACGGGATGAAGACGCACGCCATCAGCCTCGGCGTCGGCTACGTCGAGCGGAAGTTCAGCGTCGAGCTCGGCGGTCGTCGCGACGTGGTCGCCGATCGCCCCGCCACGCTGATCAGCCTCGGCATCCGCTTCTTCCTCGATTCGGGCGGCGCGACGGCCGGCGACACCGGCGAGACGTTCTGAGATCGCGCTCGCTGCTCTAGGGCGGCGTCCAGAAGCGGATGCACAGGTCGTCCGACGCGTGGCGTACGGCGAGCACCGGCGCGATGGTCGTCGGTGACGCCTGCGGAGCGACGGGACGCGGCGCGAGGGCGATGGCGAGCGGCGTGGCGTCGGCCTCGCCGCCGCAGAGATGCGCCTCGGCACGCACCGGAGCCGGCGCTCCGGCCTTCGCGGCGACCGTGAGGCGACCCAGCGTGAGGGGCGTGCCGCGGGAAGCGCCGAGACGCACCACGACACCGCGCGCGCCAAGGCTGTCCTCGTCGGGGAGATCGAGCGCCGTACGCACGCGGAGCGCCGCCATGTTGCCGGGCCCGAGCGCCTTCGCGAGCGCTTCCCGCTTCACGTGCACGACGACGCCTGCCATCGAGTCCTTGCCGAGCAGCGGATACGCGGAGCCCGGTCGATGCGGGGTCCGCTCGACGACGAGCGCTTCGCCGGCTTCGTCGTCCTCGGGCTCGAGCGCGCCGTCGGCAACGGCGACGAGCCTGGCGTCGATGGCTTTCGGCGCCCCGGGTGCGCCGAAAGCCACGTAGAAATCGAGCGAATCGTTCTTCCACTCGCCGCGCGGGAGATTCACTTCCTCGACCACCACGAGCTGCGTCTTCAAGACGTCCACCTTCACGCGCGGGATGCTCGGCAACATCGGCAGAGGCGCGAGCGGGGTCGCAGGTGCCGGCGGCTTGCCCGACGGACGCGCCGGCGACGGCTTCGGAGGTGCACCGGCGGCGGTGCCGCCGCTCGCCGCCGTGCCGAGCGCCACGAGCATGAACGAGAGCACGGCTCGCGTCGTCAACCCACGGCCTCCTCGAACGCGCGCGCCGTAGCCAGCGCCGCGCCTTCCGGCGGCGGCTCGCCGTCGAACGCTGGACCGCACGCGAGGCTCGTGAGGTGCGTGCCGGCCCTCGGATTGCGGAACCAGTCGTCGTCGTAGCGATCGACGACATGCGCGAGGAAGGCGCGCGTCCCGAGCAGCGCGAGAAAGCGTGTCGGATCGCTGGTGCGCGAATCGGGCCAGGCGTCGCGCATCGGAGCCGGCAGCGGCGCGCCGAAGAGCCGAGAGGTCATCTCCTCGAAGAGCGATGCCGTGACCTGCTCCTCGGTCGCGAACAGCGCGCGCGCGGCGACGACGCGCGCCTCGTGGAACATGCTGCGCCGGAGCACGCGCGACTGGGCCTTCGCGGCGCGCGCGGGGAGCTCGAGGAGGCGCTTCTGGAACTCCGGCTCGGCGACGACATGCGCCATCGCGAAGCCGAAGCGAAACGCCGGCGCGGGATAGGGATCACGCGCGAGCGCGAAGGGCATCGAGCGCGGCGTGCCCGACGTCTTCCACGCGAAGCCCCACGTGGTCGCCGCGCGCACGAACGACGCGCCGCCGAGCGCCTCGGGCAGCTTTCCCGCGTCGGCGCCGCGCGGCGCGAGCGCCTTGAACACGTCGTCGAGCCAGCGCTGCGTGAGGTAGGCCGGCCAGCCCTCGCGCGCGTCACGCGCGAGGAAGCTCTGGATCGCCGAGGCTGCGTACCAGCGGCCTTCCGCGGTCTTTCGCGCCACCTTCAGGAGCTCTACGGCCAGCGGCTCCGACGCATCGAGGAACGAGCGCGCGAGCGCGCCCACGTCGCTCTTCGATGCGAGCGCGAACGGATGGGCGAGGCCGAGCCTGCGCGCGGCCTCGAACCGGCGCTCGCGGCGCTCCTTCCGCACCGCCGCCACCGGCGCGGCGAGATCGCCGGCGCGCTCGAGCGCGGCCGCGGCACGCGACGGATCGGGCGCGGCGATCATCGTCGCGAGAGCCCCCGCGTAGGT
>JAYTZB010001452.1:0-4155 GCA_043742085.1 Polyangiaceae bacterium | reverse complement strand
CGACGCGCCGTCAGCGGGCTCGGTAGTCCCCGGCATCGCTCAGATCTGCATGACTCACGTCGTCCATCGACTCGATGGCGGGCACGCCGCCGTGATGAGCCTCGGCCTGGCGGAGACGCTCGGCGATCTCGATCACGCGGCGCTCGACGCGCCCGAAGACGCTCGCCGCCGGAAAGCGGCCCGAGGCATCGCGCTCGCCGGCGGGAACGCCGGTGAGGACCTCGATGCCCTGCGCCACGGTGGCGACGGCATAGAGGTGGAACTTGCTCTCGGCGATGGCGCGCGCCACGTCCTCGCGAAGAACGAGGTGCTCGAGGTTCGTGCGCGGGAGCATGACGCCCTGCTTGCCGGTGAGACCGCGCGCTCGGCACAGCTCGAAGAAGCCCTCGATCTTGGCGCAGACGCCGCCGATGGCCTGGATCTCGCCGAGCTGGTTGACGCTGCCGGTGACGGCGATCCCTTGATCGATACCGACCTCGGAGAGCGCCGACAGCACGCCGAAGAGCTCGCTCGACGACGCGCTGTCGCCGTCGATCTCGCCGTAGCTCTGCTCGAAGGCGATCTGCGCCTTGATGCTGAGCGGGCGCTCCTGGCCGAAGATGCGCGAGAGGTAGCCGCGGATGATGGCGACGCCCTTGGTGTGGATGGCGCCGCCGAGCTGCGCCTCGTGCTCGACGTCGACGAGGCCCTCGCGCCCGAGCGCCACCACGGCGGTGATGCGCATGGGCTGGCCGAACTCGACGTCGCCTGCAGAATACACGGATAGACCGTTGACCACGCCGACGCGCGAGCCCTCGGTATCGAGCGAGACCTCGCCGCGGATGGTGAGCTCGCGGATGTGACGCTCGGCGGCGCCCGCGCGATCGCGGCGCTCCCGCCAAGCGATCTCGATGTCCTCGGCGGTGACCTTGCTGCCGGGAGGCGTGGTCGAGGCGTGGAACGGACGCGGCGCGGTGGACGCGGGCCCGAGCTCCTCCCAGTCGTTGCGCTCGTTGGCGTCGGCGAGCGCACGCGCCGACGCGAGCGCGCTGGCGAAGGCTGCCGTCTCCTCGAGCGGAGCGAGCATGAGCGACACCTTCTGGCGATCGCCGGCGAGGCGCGTCGCGAGATCGAGCAGGGTCGCGCGAGCCGCGCGATCGAACTGGCCCCACTCGCGCTCGCGCGCCATCTGCATGAGGTACGCGTCGAGCGCGCGCAGGTTCTCGGTGGTGCGCGGGATGGACGGCTCGATCTCGACCTTCACGCGGAAGAGCGCCGCGAAGTCGGCGTCGGCATCGAGCAGCGCGGCGTAGAGGTCGGGCGGTCCCACGAGGACGACGCGCACGCGGATCGGCACGGGCACCGGGCGCAAGGTGGTGGCGTAGAGACCGAGGGGTCCGAGCGGATCCTCGGCCCCGATGCGGCGCTCGCGCATGATGCGCTTCATGCGCTCCCAGATGATGGGATCGGTCATGAGGTCGGCCGCGCGCACGATGAGCACGCCGCCCGACGCCTGGTGCAGCGAGCCGGGACGGATGCGCGTGAAGTCCGTGAGGAGCGCGCCGAAGCGCGCGCGTCGCTCGAGGTACCCGAAGAGGTTCGGATAGGTCGGGTTGGTCTCGTAGATGACCGGGGGCGGCGCCTCTTCCTCGTGCGCGACGAGGAGGTTCACCTTGAAGCGACTGAGCCGCGTCGCGTGCTCGGGATCGTTCTCGGGCGTGCCCTGCGCCTCGGCCTGCTCCTCGGTGATCTGCGCCGCCGGGCCCTGCTCGACGAAGTCCGACCAGTCGGCGATGAGCGCCTTCTCGACGTTCTCGAGATAGGAAAGGACGTCGTCTCCGAAGTCGGAGAGGAGCTTCTTCATCTCGGCGAGCGCGCGCTGGATGACCGCCTCGGAGAGCCGCGACATCGCCTCTTCACGCGCGGCGTCGAAGCGCGCGTTCTGGTCGCGAACGAGGGTGGCGGCCTTCTCGACCTCGGTGGTGAGGCGATCCTCGGCCTCGCCGAGCGCCTTCTTCGTCGACTCGTCGAGCGCGGTGAACTGCTCGGCCGAGAGCGGCTTGCCGTGGAGGATGGGGAACGTCTGCACGCCGCCCTGGACGGCGCGAATGCCGAATCCCAGGGTCTTTGCGGTGGTTTCGAGGCCGGTGAGAACCTCCTTGTTCTTCCCCTCGAGGTCGTGCGCGAGCTTCTGCGTCGCCTTGCGGACCTCGTCGTGCTGCGAGAGACCGGGGATCTCGTGACGGAGGCGATCGATGAGCGCGTCCATCGCGGCGACCAGCGTGGCGCCGGCGCCCGCGGGCACCATGAGCGGCTTCGGCGCCTCGGGGCGATCGAAGTCGTGCACGTAGACGATGTCGGGCGGCGTCTCGCGACCCTTCGCGAACCGCTCGGCATAGCGGACGATGTCGTCCTCGATCATCACCTGCGGCGACGCCGCGACGTAGACGTGGAAGCTCGGCTCGCGCGCGGCGAGGCCGAGGGTCAGCGCGCGACGCGGGATGGTGCCCACCAGCTCGAAGAGACCGCCGCTCTCCGGCGGGCTCTCCTCGAGGATCGACGGATCGGTGTACTGCGCCACCAGCTCGGCCGGGATCCGGAAGGGCTCGCGGCCCTGGCCGGGCGCGGGGGCCCGGTTGGCGTCGAGCCAGGCGCGGGCAGGGCTGGCGACGGACGCCGGCGGCGTCTCCAGCGGCGGTGGAGCCGCGCCAGAAGCGCCAGAAGCACCCGAGGAAGCGCCCGACGCGGCGCCGCCATTCGCGGCGTGCTCGGCATCGCGCTCGCGCTCGCGTTCCCGGCGCGCTGCGGCGGGAGGGGCGGCGAGCGTCTCGCGACGGGGCGCTGGCGCCTTCTTTCGCTCGGCGTCGACCTTCTTGGGGTCCTTCGCGGGCTCCTTCGCCAGCTCCTTCGGCGACTCCTTCGAGGTGCGCGAAGGCCTCTCCTTCTCCTTGGGCGGGTGGGCCGGGCCGTCTTTTGCGTCCTTGGCCTCCTTCGCATTCACCGTGCGGGACGAGGGCCTTTCGACGGGGCGCCCAGCGGTGCGATCCGCGTTGGAAGACGAGGGACGGTCACGCTCTGCCATACCCACCTGAGCGTACCAGACGGGCGTCCGCGAGGGGATCGAGATTAGGGGTGTCCCACGGTCGAGGCTCACGGTACGATGCAACGCAGCGATGGTGCAGCGATGGCGCGTTTGATCCTCGCGACTGCCGAGGGACAGCAGGCGATCGAGCTGCGGCCCGTCAACAGCCTCGGGCGACATCCCAACAACTCGATCCAGCTCCTCGACAAGATCGTGTCGAAGGAGCACTGCATCCTCGAGCAGCGAGATGGCGGGTTCATCCTCCGTGACCTGGGCAGCCTGAACGGCACCTACGTCAACGGCGAGCGCGTGCGCGGTGAGATGCCGCTCCGCCACGGCGACGAGATCGCGCTCGGCTCGACGCGTGCGCGCTACGACGACGGGCACGGTCCGGCGATCGACTTCAACGCGCCTCCTCCCTTCGCGCACGGCGGCCCCGGCCCGATGGGCGGAGTCGGTCCCGGCGCGGTCGCCCATCCGCATCTCGCGCCGAGCCCACACAACATGGGCATGCAGGGCCAATCGCCGGTTCCGCAGCACCAGGGTCAGCAGCCGTGGCAGAAGGGACCGAGCGTCCCGCCGCCCAGCATCGGCCTCGGCATGCCGAGCGGCCAGGCCGGCCATGGCGCGCACGGCAACATCAATCTCGGCATCAACCAGGGACCGGGCGGCACGATGGGCATGCCCATCCAGAGCCAGCAGCAGGGACGACCGTCACCGCAGGGCGGCTATCCGCAGCAGCAACAGAGCTATCCGCTCGGTCACGGCGTAGGGGCCGCTCAGAACTACGGAGGCGCGCCGCCTCCCCTGCCCCGCGCCGCGCAGCGTCCGCCCAGCTTCGGCGGAACGCGCGTCGACGTCCTCGATTCGGCCCGCGCCATCGGCACGCAGATCAACGCGCAGACGAAGGGCTTCGTGCCCTTCGATCAGATCAGCCACGATCCGCAGCAGCTGCGCGTCGACTACGAGCGCCTCCGCCTCACCTGGGAGCTGACGCGCGACATCGGACTCGAGCGCGATCTCGATCAGCTGCTGCACAAGATCCTGATGTCGCTGTTCAAGTTCGTGAACGCCGACCGCGCCGTCATCTTGCT
>JAYTZB010001451.1:0-11921 GCA_043742085.1 Polyangiaceae bacterium | reverse complement strand
GACGTGTCGATCGCGCGGCTCACGCGCGGTGCCGAGATCGCGGAAGCCCGCTGACCGAACGCCCCTTGCTCCTCTTCTTCTCCGGCCTGTCTGGGTTGTCTGGCTTGCGCCCGTTCACGGCTCCGCCCGCGCAGCACGAGCTCACGGGCTTCGCGGCGTTCCTCGAGACGGCGAAGCCGCTGCTCCCGATCCCGATCCTGCTCGTCATCCTGCCGCTGGTGTGGCTGTTCTTCCGCGGCACCTGGCGCGAGATCGACGAGGAGGCGCTCCGCCATCGCGCGGAGATCCTCGCCAAGGGCAAGACCGATCCGCGGCCCATGGTCGGCCTCGTGATGTGCGCGCTGATCCTGGCGATGCAGGAGTACTACGGCGGTCGCGGCTACTTCGAGCAGGCCGTGTATCCGCTGATCGCGAAGCACTACGCGCCGAATCGCCTTCTCACGCTCGCGAAGTACGACGAGCTCTTCGGCTTCGCGTGGTGGGCCGGCACCCGCATCGGCGGCTACGTGCTGCCCTTCTTCGTGTGGAAGCTCGCCTTCCGCAAGGACTCGCTCCGCGATCTCGGGCTACGCACGAAGGGCTTCTTCGACCACGTCTGGATCTACAGCCTCTTCCTGGCGGTGGTGCTGCCCGCGATGCTCATCGTGAGCGCGCAGCCGGACTTCGGCAGCTACTACCCGTTCTACAAGAACGCTCCGCGGAGCTGGTTCGACTTTCTCACGTGGGAGGCGATGTACTTCGCGCAGTTCTTCGCGCTGGAGATGTTCTTCCGCGGCTTCTGGCTGGGCGTGCTGCGAAAGAGCTTCGGGTCGGGCGCCATCTTCGCGATGGCGGTGCCCTACTGCATGATCCACTTCGGCAAGCCGTATCTCGAAGCGGTCGGCGCCATCGTCGCGGGCATCGCCCTCGGATCGCTCTCGATGAAGACGAAGAGCATCTACCAGGGCTTCCTCGTCCACATCACCGTCGCGGCGCTGATGGACTGGCTGTCCTTGCGCCGGCGGCACTGCACGCCGCTCACGTGGTGGGCGCCGGAGACCTCGGTGTCGTGCATGGAGCAAGCCCCCGCGCGCGACGCGCTCGCGCTCCACATCGAGAGCGTCGCGATGGGCGTGTTCGCGTGCGTGCTGGCGGTCGTGATCGTGCTGGTGGTGCGCGATCGCCGCCGGAAAGCCGCGCGGCTCTGAGACCGTGTATTCTTCGCGAATGAGGACCACGCGCTCGCTCTCGCTCTTTCTCTTCTCGCTTGCCTCGCTTGTGGTCACCGGCTGCTCGGGTGGGTCGGGCGGCACGAGCGGCGTCGGCTCGACCGCTGGCGGTAACGGCGGGAACGCGCAGCTATCGGCCATGCTCGGTGGCGAGACCATCACCGTTCGCAGCGGACTGGGCCGGGTCGGCACGGACGGCTCGATCGACGTCATCCTCAGCGACGCCACGGGCGTCTGCGAAGCCGTCACGCGGCACCGGTTTCGCGCCGGCGAGACGCTCCTGCAGATCTACCACCTCGTCGGCACGGCGCCCGGCCCGTTCACGACCAACGAGATCAAGTACGCGACCGTTGCCGCGACGTGCCCGACCGGGCAGCCAGTCGAGGGCGCGCTCATCGCGAAGAAAGGTCGGGCGACCTTTTCGAATGTGATGCTGTCTTCGGTGACCTCGACCGTCATCGAAGGGCAGCTCACTGCCACGTTCGACGACGGCTCCGCCGTGAAGGGCACTTTCAGCGTGCCGATCTGCAACGCCCCGGACTCGGAGACGGCGGCATGTCAGTGATCAGCGGCACTTCTTCTGACGACGACACGTCGCGAGCGCCGCCGTCCGTGCGTTCGTGAACGCGGAGACCACGTCGGCATCGACGCTGCGGAAGTCGAACCACGTTCCTTGCGACCCCGCACCGGCGTGGATGCCCGCGAGCTTGCCGTCGCAAACGAGGATGCTGCCGTCGCCGCCGGTGCTCTTCGTGGTCTTCGCGCTGACCTCGTAGGCGACGACGGCGCCGTTCTTCGCGTACGGGATCACGCGCTCGATGGTGGCCTCGAGGCTGATCGCCCGCGGCGGGCCCGACGCGTACATGTCGAGGTCGGTCCCGACCACGCGGCACGTTGTCGGCGATGACGACCCCGAGGCCGCTCTGATCTTCCGGGCTCGGCTTGAAGTAGAACGACGAGCCGAGAACGGACCTCTGCTCGCGGCGACGTGCGCTCTTTCCGGATGCGCCGGCGAGTCGTCGAGCGCGTCGATCGGGATGACGAAGGCGGAGCGGACACTCGGGATGGTCATGAAGCCGCCATCAGCGAGGGCCGTGCCACGGGACGCTGGCCGCGAAGCGTCCGCAAAAGGTCGGATGACGTAGGTACAGGTGGGGAGGATCTGCTTCGCGCGGTCTGCGCGCGGCGTCGGAATGGGCGGAGCGGCGGGCATGTCATGCTGAGGGTAAGTTGCAAGGAAACTGCAGATCCGGCAGCATCCAGCAGGTGAGGGTGACGTCCAGACGGCCGCGCGGGCTCTTCGCGCTCGCGCTCGTTGCGAGCGCGGCGCTCGGCGTCGTGTCGCTCACGGCTTCTCTGGCGCGCGCCGACATCTACCAGTGGACCGACGCCGACGGCGTCGTGCACTTCACCAATCGACCGACGGCGAATCCGACCGCGAAGATCTATCTCAAGGCCGCCGCCGCTCCGGTCGGCGCCGTCGCCGGCAACGCGGTGCGCCCGGGCGTCACGCCGTACGCGCCCCAGGATCGAGATCCCGCGCGCTACACGCGCTTCGACGAGTACATCCGGCAGGCCTCGGCGCTCTACCAGATCCCCGAGCCGCTCGTTCGCGCCGTCATCAAGGTAGAGAGCGACTACGACCCGCGCGCCGTCAGCTATGCCGGCGCGCGCGGCCTCATGCAGCTCATGCCGGAGACGGCGGCGCGCATGCAGGTGAAGGACATCAACGATCCGCGGGAAAACATCTTCGGCGGCGTGCGTTACCTGCGCGTGCTCGCGAACATGTTCAACGGCGACCTCGAGCTCTCGGTGGCTGGCTACAACGCCGGCGAGGGAGCGGTCGTGCAGTACGGAGGCATTCCTCCCTACGCGCAGACGCGCGACTACGTCGTCAAGGTGACCAAGTTCTACCGGCGCTACCGCACGATCCTCGATCCGCTCGAGGCGAGCCTCGCGCCGGCTGATCCTGTCACCCGCGCCTCCGGCGCGGACCCCTCAGCGCCGCCGCCGATGATGTTCGCGGCGCCTGCGGGCGCTCCGTGAGAGCGTCGCGAGCGTTCGTCGCCGTCGCGGCGATGGCCGCGGTGTCGCTCTTCTCCGACGCGGCGACTGCGCAGCCTCCGCAGCTCGAGGTCCAGGCCGTGGCGCCGACGGGCTCGATGCCGAAGGGCGTGAGCCTCTCGCCGGACGGCACGCGCGCCTACGTCACGAACTTCGGGATGAGCAACGGCCACAACATCGAGGTCGTCGACGCGAAATCGCTCGCGCACATCGACACCATCGACCTCCCCGGCAACGTCGTGGAGAGCGTGCTCTCACCCGACGGCAGCACCATCTTCGCGTCGAACTTCATCCGCAACAGCGTGCAGTTCGTGGACGTGAAGACGAAGCGCGTGACGAAGGAGATCCCGACCGGGACGCATCCGAAGATCCTCGTGCTCTCGCCGGACGGCAAGCAGCTCTTCGCCGCCAACTGGTCGGGCGACTCCGTCACGCAGATCGATGTCGCCTCCGCGAAGGTCGTCCGCACGCTGCCTGCGGGGAAGAATCCGCGCGGGATGGTGATGACCAAGGGCGGCACGCTCTACGTCGCGAACTTCAACGGCGAGTCCATCGACGTGTTCAAAGGGCCTGATTTTGCGGACCGCCATCGCTTCAAGGCCTGCCCGATTCCGCGCCATCTCACGCTGACCATCGACGAGAAGCTGCTGATCGTGAGCTGCTACCACGACTCGATGGTCCATGCGATCGACGTGACCACCGAGAAGGTCGTGCACGAGCTGCACGTCGGGAGCTCGCCGAAGAGCATCGAGGTCTCGCGCGACGGCCGCTTCATCTGGTCCGCCGACTACGGCAAGGAGACCAACAGCGTCTCGGTGGTCGACACCGAGGACTGGACGGCTCGCGTCTTTCGCGTGCCCGGCATGGATCACGGCAGCGGGCTCACCATCTACCCCGATGGCAAGCACGCGCTCGTCACCGGTTGGTACGACAACCACGTGTACATGATCGGCTTCGAGGGGTCGGGCGGCGATCCCGGCGGCGCACGCGCGAAGATCGACGGCTGGATCCGCCGACCGAAGCACGACTGAGGTAACATCGGCGGCGTGATGGTGACTCCTGCGGTCAGGCCGAGATGGGCCCTGCCCTTGGCTTCGATCGCGCTGGTCGCGACACTGCTCGCGCCCGCGGAGCGCGCATTCGGGCAGACGGCGGGGGGCACGTCGCTCACGCCGGGTCCGTCGAGCCAGCCGCAGGCCGACACGCTCTTCGCCGAAGGACGCGAGCTGCTCGAGAAGGGAAAGTACCCCGAGGCCTGCGCGAAGCTCGCGCGCAGCGAGGAGCTCGCGCCCGCGGTCGGGACGTTGCTGAACCTCGCCTACTGCTACGAGCAGCTCGGGAAGCTGCGCAGCGCGATGGACGCGTATGGCGAAGCCGAGCGGCTCGCCAACGTCGCCGGCGAAGCGAAGCGCGCGGCGTTCGCGAAGGAGCGCTACGCCGCCGTCGAGCCGCGCGCGCCCAAGCTCGTCGTTCGCGTGGTGCCGCCGGAGGCACCTGGCCTCGAGGTGAAGCGAAACGGCACGCCGTTCGCGAAGACCGATCTCGATCGGCCGATCGCCGTCGATCCCCAGGACTACCTGATCTCGGCGTCGGCGCCCGGCTACGTCGCGTGGAAGGGCGCCATCATCGTGCGCGGTGAAGCTGCGGTCGTCACGGTCGTCGTTCCGCCGCTCGAGGCGATCACGACGGCTCCGGTAGCGATAGCGACGACATCGCCGATCGGGATCCGCCGCATCGCAGCGCTGGGCCTCGGTGCGGTGAGCGCGCTCGCCATCGGCGCGGGGATGGGCGCGGGCCTCGCGGCGAAATCGCGCTACGACGACTCGCGCTCGCATTGCGACGCGACGGGGTGTGACGAGACGGGCGCATCGATCCAGCGCGGAGCGGTGGACCAGGGCAACCTGGCGACGGTGCTGATCGCGCTCGGTGTGCTGACCGGCGCGGGCGGCATCTATCTGTGGATCGTCGGTGCGCCGGACGAGAAGCCCGCGCCGCGCTCCGTGACGCTCGACGTGCGCCCGTTCAGGACCGGGCTCGGGGGCCGCTTCTGATGCTCTGGATGCGACGAGCGCTCGTCGCGGCGATGGTGATCGCTGGCACGCTCGCGGCGTGCAACGCGGTGCTGGGCATCGAAGAGCAAGGCGCGCGGCCCGTGCTCGAAGAAGCCGGCGACGCGAGCGAGGCCTCCGCCGTGCGTCCTGCGTTCGAGGCTTGTGCGCGTGACGTCGACTGCATGGCGCCCAACGGTTGCTACACGCCTCATTGCGACACGGTGCTCGGCGCGTGCACGTATGCACTCTGCGAAGCGAAGGACCGCACGTGCGCGCGGGGGATCTGCAACACGACGACGTTCGCGTGCTCGGATGCGCTTCCGTACGGCTTCCTCGCGGCGTCGTACGACGTCGGTGGCGTCACGTCGGGGTGTGGTCCGAGGCCGGAAGCGTGCGTGGCGGCGGTGTTCCCGTTCCTGTTCATCGGCACGCGTGATGACGTGGTGGCGCTGCGCGCCGATGATCTGCGAGCGACCGCTGACGTCAAGGTGGCGGTGACCGGCCTCACGACGAAGCCGCAGCAGGTGATCGCGAGCGGACGTCGCATCTGGGTGCTCGGCGCGGTGCAAGGGACGGTGCCGCCGTACCAGCTTCCGATCGCGAGCATCGACGTGCCGAGTGATCCGACGGTGACGGAGCTCCGTGCCCAGACGACGCTGGTCGGCTATCCGTTCCCGAGCGCGGTGGGCTTTCCCGCGCCGAACGGCGCGCTCTTCGTGGCGTACAACGATGCGATGCAGGGCTCGCCCGTGGCGCTCGTCCAGGCGCCGGTGACCGACACGATGCTCGCGGTGGCGAGCGCGGTCGACGGCGGCGCGATGGGCGACGCGGCGGCGCCGGGGCGAAGCACGACGACGATGTTCCGCGTGTCCGGCGTGCCGGCGGGCGCGTCGATGGTGGCGACCAGCGGTGGGCGAGCAGTGCTGTGGCGCTACCCGTCGACGTTCAACCTGATCGCTGCCGCCGGGACGCCGATGGCGGCCGTGCAGGGCGACCTGCCGCTGACTCCGCCGCTCGGATCGGCGTTTGGTCCACCGACGACGAGCTTCGCGCAGGGACCTGATGGAACGGTGCTGATCGCGGGCCCGGTTCCGGTGGACTCGGCGGCAGACTGCAACTGCACGACGCACGCGCGGCTGCAGTACGTCTTCCCGAATGCCATCGCGACGGCGACCGACGTGGGGCAGAGCCTGGATCCCGAGGTCTGGGTGAACCCTGGCCCTCCGTTTCCGTGTGCTGCGCGGACGTGTGCGGCGAGCTACGAGGGGCGAAGATTCCTGGCGACCTGGCTCGACCATCGAACGGCGCTCACGGCAGCGCCGGCGAGCAATCCGCTCGGCGCGCGCAACGTGACCGACGTCCGCTTGCTCGGCCGCGACCCCTTCGAGGCAAACCCGAAGCGCCGCTTCACGACGAAGGCCACCGACATGCCGAAGGGCGAGCTCGGCGTGGACCGCGTCGCGCTGACCGCGTCCAACGGGATCGGGTACCTCGTGATCGCGGACGGGCAGGGGAACAACGTGACGTTGGCGATCGTGGATCCGGCGTGCGATGGGGTGACGGCGCCCTGAGAGCAGCGCGAGCTGCCATCGCAAATAGAGTCATTGACACTCTATTAACCCGCCTTATGTTTTCCGCATAGGATGGGACACGAAGCATGACGCTCCCGACGCTCGGTATCGACGCTTACCAGCTCACCACGCTGCTCACGCACGCGGACGAAGGGCGCCTCGATCACGAGGTGACCATGGCGTTCTTCTTTCGTCGCATGCCCCGGAACCGGAGCTTCGTCGTCTTCTCCGGGCTTCGCCGCATCGTCGAGCATGCCGCGCAGATGTCGCTCGACGACGCGGAGCTCGACGCCCTCGAGCACCACTCCGCGATCGGGCCCGCGCTCCGCGCTCGCCCCGAGGTGGTAGCGAACCTCCGCGCGCTGCGCGGCTTCCGCGGCACCATCGACGCCATGCCCGAAGGCTCGCTCGCCTTCGCCGGACCCGCATCGCGGACCGACGGTAGCCCGCTCACCGTCGGCACGCTCGGCGCGCCGCTCTCCATCTACACGCCGCTCCTCCAGGTCCGCACCGATCTCGTCCGCGCCAAGCTGCTCGAGACGCCCTGGCTCGGATACGTCAATCACATGTCGATGGTGGCCTCGAAGGCGGCGCGCGTCGTCAACGCCGCCGCCGGCAAGAGCGTCATGGAGTTCGGCCAGCGCCGCACGCATCCCGCGGCCGCGCTCGACGCCACGTGGGCAGCATGGGTGGCCGGCATCCAGTCGACGTCGAACGTCGCCGCCTTCGCACGCTGGGGCATCACCACCACCGGCACCATGGATCACTTCGCGATCCAGGCCGCCGAGCACCCCGGTAAGACGCGCGCCGGCACCGAGCGCGACTTCTTCGCCGCCTACGCGAGGACGTTCGCCGGCCTCCCCACCACCATGCTCGTGGACACCTACGACACCGAGCGCGGCATCCGTCACGCCGTCGAGGCCTGCCCCAACGACACGCTCGGCGCCATTCGCATCGACTCCAACGTCACACCCGACTCGATCCTGCGCGCTCGCAAGCTCCTCGCCGAGCTCGGCTCTCCATCGACGAAGATCTACGTGTCCGACGGGCTCGACGAGCACCGCGTCGCCGAGCTCCGCGAGCTCGTGGACGGCTTCGGCGTCGGAGAGAACATCGTGTGCTCGCCCGACTCGCCGGTCGGCATCGGCTGCGTCGCCAAGCTCGTCGTCAACGGCTACGGCGCCACCACCATGAAGGTCGCGCACGGTACCGGCAAGGCCACGCTCCCTGGCGAGCTCCAGGTGTGGCGCTTCCCCGATCACGATCTCGTCGCGCTCGCCGCCGAGCCCAACCCGGGTGGAGGCAGCAAGCCCCTCCTCGCTCCCGTGTGGCGCGGCGACGCTCCCGCCCGCGAGACCTCCGCGCGCGCCGACCTCGCGGAGGCTCGTGACCGCTGCCGCGAGGACCTCGCAACGCTCCCCGCCGAGCTCCGCGCCCTGGAAACCAGGGGCAGCGCACGCAAGCTGGTTGCATCCGACGCGCTGGTACGCGAGATCGAACGCCTTGTCGCCGAAGCTCGATAGCTCCTACGGTCTCGAGTACACGCTGACGATCCTGGAGCAGAAAGTACGCGCATGAGGCTCATCCGCATCGCCATCGCGAGCGCCAACACCACCGTCGGAGCCGTTCGCTCCAACGTGGACCGCGCCGTACGCCTCGCCCGCGCCGCCGCCGCCGACGGAGCCACGATCGTCGCGCTCAACGAGCAGCTCATCGCCGGCTACACGCCGGAGGACCTCGTGCAATGGCGCGCCTTCATCGACGCGCAATGGACGGAGCTCGAACGCTTCGCGAAGGAGACCGCCGATCTCGGCGCCGCCTTCGCGATCGGCCTCACCGTCGCGCGCGGCTCGCACCTCTACAACGCGGCGGCGATGGTCCATGCCGGCAAGATCCTCGGCGTCGTACCGAAGGAGAAGCTCCCGACGTACAACGTATTCTACGAAGCGCGCGTGTTCGCGCGCGGCTGCCCCGGCCTCCACGACACGATCCACGAAGGCGTGCCCTTCGGCGACCTCGTCTTCGACTTCGACTTCGCCACCGTGGGTCTCGAGATCTGCGAGGACATCTGGTCGCCCGACGGGCCGATGCGCCGGCGGTCGTACGCCGGCGCCGAGGTCATCATCAACCTCTCCGCGTCGCCGTATCGGCTCGGCGTGGTCTCGACGCGTCGCGAGATGATCGCCACACGCGCGGCCGACAACCAGTGCGTCGTTGCCTACGCCAACCTCGTGGGCGGCAACGACGGTCTCATCTTCGACGGCGGCGGCTTCATCGCGCAGAACGGTCGCGTCGTCCTGGATGCGCCTCGCTATCGCGAAGGGTTCACCGCCATCAACGTCGACCTCGATCGCACCCATCGCCTCCGCAACGAGAACTCCACGTGGCGCGACGACCAGCAGATCTTCGTCGCCGAGTCGCGCGGCGCGGAGCCCAAGCGCATCGTGGTCTCGTCGCCGACGACAGGTCGCGACAAGCTCGCGTTCCCCGTGCCGCCGGGTCTGAGCTTCTTCCTCCCGGGCGAGGCCCCGAAGACCACGCCGCGCGAGGACTTCTGCGAGGATCTCCTCGATGCGCTCGCGCTCGGACTCGGTGATTACTTCGAGAAAACAGGCGCTTTCAAGACGATCGGCGTTGCGCTCTCCGGCGGTCGCGACAGCTTGCTCTGCCTCTATCTCGCGCGCCGCTGGATCGCGCGTCGCTACGGCGACCTTGGCGTCGACGGAGAGAAGGCCAAGGCCCGCGACATCCTCCGCGCGTTCTTCATGCCCTCGCGCTACTCGTCGAAGGAGACGCACGCCGCCGCCGAGCGCGCCGCTGCGGATCTCGATGCGCCGTTCGCGGTGGTCTCGATCGACGAAGTCTTCGAGCCCGAGCTCGCGCGCATCGCGACGATGCTCCAGCCCGGCGAGACGCTCGGTGCGATGGCGCGCCAGAACATCCAGGCGCGCATCCGCTCGCAGCGGATGTGGACCTGGGCCAACAGCGCCGGCGGCCTCTTCCTCCAGACGAGCAACATGAGCGAGAAGGCGGTGGGCTACACGACCATCGGCGGCGACATGGAAGGCGCGCTCAGCGTCATCGCCAACGTGCCGAAGACCGTGGTGAACTATCTCCTCGACTACCTCGTCGAGAAGACGCGCATGCCCGGCATCGTGATGACGCTGCAGAAGCCGGCGTCGGCGGAGCTGGCCGATGACCAGGAGGACGAGAAGGATCTCATGCCCTTCCCCGTCCTCGACGCGTGCTTCGCGCTCTACGCGGGCGAGAAGATGTCGCCGAACGAAGTGCGTGACGTTCTCCGCCAGATGTTCCCGCAGTACGACGTGAAGCTGATCGACGGCTGGGCGGCGAGGTTCGCGCGCCTCTTCACGCAGTCGATCTACAAGTGGGTGCAGACGCCGCTATGCTTGCACGTGGGAAATCTCGATCTGGATCGCGAACGCGCGCTACAGCTGCCGGTCGTGCAGCGAACGGAGTGGGGATGATGACGATGAACAGGACGATGCGTCTCTCGCGCGGCTGCGGCGCGCTGCTCGGCGCCGCGGTGATCGTCGCGTGCTCGTCATCGTCGATGCCATCGGCACCCGCCGGAACGAGCGGCGTCGACGGCGGCGGCAGCGCCGATCCCGATTCGTCGGCGGCGGCGGACGGAGGCACCCCTGGCGATCTCGATGCGGCCGCGGGCGACGGCGCCACGGCGGCGTTCGCGCTCAGCAGCACCGCGATCGCGGAAGGCGCCTCTTTTCCCGCCGAGAACACGTGCTCGGGCGCGAACACGTCGCCGCCGCTGTCGTGGACGGCGGGGCCCGCCGGCACGAAGAGCTACGCGATCGTGCTGAACGACACGACCATCAACTTCCTCCACTTCATCGTCTACGACATCCCGAGCGGCGTCTTCGCGCTGCCCGCCGCCCTCGAGGCCGCGTATGCGCCGGCGGTGCCGGCGGGGGCGCACGAGACGAAGAGCTACAAGAACGCGTTCGGCTACGCGGGTCCTTGTCCGCCGGTGGAGCACGTCTACGAATTCGTGCTCTACGCGCTCGACGTCGCGACGCTGCCCGGCGTGACGCAGAACGTCGCGCTCGCCGATGCGGAGACGGCCATCAAGGCGCACAAGCTCGCCAGCACGAAGCTCACCGCCAAGTACAAGAAGTGATCACGTATGGCGCCGGGACGCCGGTCTCACGACGCGGTCGTGAGATCGCCTTGGCGCGTGAAGCTCGCGAGCAGCGCGATGGGTGCCCAGAGCGGGAACAGGACCGGTAGGCAGCGCGCGATCATCGCGAACGCACGCACGCCGGTCACGCGCTCTCCGTCGCGTCGCATCACCACCACCGAGTGTCCCGGCTGATCGTCGGGCTCCCACGGCTTCACCTCGAAGCGACCGAGCCAGTCGAAGAGCGGAACGAACGCGCCCGCCGTCTTGCCCCAGAAACGCGAGGGGTCGAAGCGCAGCGTGCGCGCGTGATAGTCCGGCGTCGCATAGACCCCGTACATGGCGAGCGTCACCAGCGTGAAGGTCTCGACCTTGGTCGTGAGCTGGATCGCGATGTGGAACCAGATGCCCCACCACATGGCAACGACGCGCGTCGGCTGGATCCAGAGCGCCATGCAGATCACGAGCTCGGTCATGATGGCGAGCTTGGCGAGCGCGCTCGCGGCATCGGGCGTGGCGAGAATGTCGACCACCTTGCGCGGAACGCCGGCGGCGACCGCGAGGTGCGCATGGCGCGCGATCCGATCACCGAGGACGAGGCCGCTCCGCCAGTCGGGGTCGAGCAGCTTCGAGCCGCCCGAGGCGAGGTAGACGAGCGAGATCTGGAGCTGCGCGAGCCGCACCGCCCAGAACGGTCCCGTGCGCGGCTCGGGCACGGGGCTCTCGGTCGCGCGCCAGGAGCGATCGCACGGCGTGAACGCGAGCAGGAACGCGTAGCAGAAGAGGGAATAGCGGTTGTGATGGAACTGTAGGCGATCGCAGAGGAGGAGCCACAGCCCGAGGAGCGCGCTGCCGGCGAGCGCGGGCC
>JAYTZB010001450.1:0-7500 GCA_043742085.1 Polyangiaceae bacterium | reverse complement strand
GCGCGCAGCGAAGGTGCGAAGGCCTCGCGCACGTCGGCGTGCGTCGCGCCCATATCGTGCGCGCGCACCACCTTCTCGAGCTCGGCGGACAGCGCGGCGATCGTGGAGAGCCGCTCCTCGGGATCCTTGGCGAGCGCGCGCGCGACGACGCCGTCGAGCGCTGCGCCCGCGGCACCGAGAGACGGCAGGACCTCGGCGAGGAGCGGCGGCGTGAGCGTCTGCACGCGATCGAGCGTGTCGCCGTCGTTTTCTCCGCGAAACAGGCGCTTTCGCGAGAGCACCTCCCACAGCACGATGCCCATCGCGAACACGTCGATGCGACGGTCGATGGGCTTTCCGCGGATGTATTCGGGCGCCATGTAACCGAGCTTGCCGCGCAGCGCGCCTTCGCTCGTGGTGCGTTCGACGGCGAGCAGCGGCTTCGCAAGACCGAAGTCGGCGATGCGCGCCACGCCGTCGAGCCCCACGAGGATGTTCGCGGGCGACACGTCGCGGTGCACGAGCCCCAGCGGTGCATCGTCGTCGCCGGTCAGCTCGTGGAGCGCGCGAAGGCCCTCGCACGCATCGAGGACGATACGCAGCGCGACCGCCGCGCCGCGCGCTGGAGGCTCCTTGGCCCAGCCGCGGATCAGCTCGCTGAGCGACGCGCCCTCGACGTAGTCCATCACGAGCTGGATGCCGCTCTCGTCGACCTCCACGTCACGCACGTCCACGATGTTCGCGTGATGGAGGCGCGATGCGATGCGCGCCTCCTCGACGAGCGCCGCGCAGAACGTGGGGTCGTCGGCGAGGTGCGCGTGCGGTCGCTTGATGGCCACGAGCTGACGGAACCCGAGCGCGCCCGCGGCGCTGCCCACGTAGACCGATGCCGTGCCGCCCGAGGCGATCTTCAGCAGCGGCTCGTAGCGACGCGTGGTGGCGGGCGGGCTCATCGACGGCTCATGATGCTCAGGGCGTCACGATCTGGAGCCCGGCCGAAGCGGTCGCTGCGTTTCCCCCGAGAAATGAGGGCGAAAACGTCACGCGCGCCTCGCTGCCGTTCTTCCAGCGCACCGCGAAGATGCCGACGGTCACGGTGGTCACCGCGAGCAGCGCCGTCGCGCCGAGCAGCACGTTGGTGCGCGTCGTGGCGCGCGTGCCGGACGTCGCGTGATCGGCGCAGCCGACCGGCACCGGCCCGCTCCCGCCGGTCGTGCATCCGTCGCGCTCGAACTGGTCGTGCTTCGCGACCGCGTCGAGACCGCTGATCACCGTCGCCCCGCCGAGCAAGGCGGTGAGCCCGAGCCCGAGGTAGAACCATCCGCGAGGAATCCCGCGCGCCTCCTCGGCTGCCCCGTTCGCGTTCGCGTTCGCATTCGCGTTCGCATTCGCATTCGCATTCGCGTTCGCGTCGGCGCTCGCCGCCACCACCACGAGCTGCCCCGCCTTCACGTCGACGAGCCGCTCGAAGCGCTCGCCTCCGCGCTGCACCACCACCGCGTGCGGCCCTGCGCCGACGAAGATCGCCTTGCGCGCGTCTGCCGCCGCTCCGTCGACCGCCGCGAGGCAGCGGGTCGCGCCGGCGCAGTCGATGCGGATCTTGCCGGTTCGGCCGAGGAAGCGCTTGCGCGCCGCCTCGAGCGTCGTTCGGAGGCCGGCATCCGGCGCGCGACCGTCGGCGCGCTCGACGAGCTCTGCGCCGAGCACCGCGTCGTCGGCCTTCATCGCGGACTCGAGCGCGGCCTCGAGCGACGCCGCCGTGGGGGCGAGCGCGTCGGCGTCGGCAAAGGCCTTCGCCGCCGCGGCGTGGTCCCCGGCGGCATGCGCGCGGACCCCGCGAGCGTAGGCGGCGCGTGCGCGATCGATCCCCGGCTCGGCGACGTTCGCGTCGTTTTCGCCGGCAAATGCCGGAGACCCTGCAGCGACGACCGTGACGCACGCGACGGCGGCGAGCGATGCGTCGGCGATCCTCGAGCGCAGCCGAGGCCACGCGCGACGCGTCGGCGGAGACGCGTCTCTCCTCTCGGGTCGGAACGACGACGGGCCCATACGCGCCGGGATGGTAGCATCTCGCTGCCGTGCCGCCCGCGAGCCCCGTCGATCGTCACGCGCGTCACGCGGGTCACGCGCGTCGTGCGCGTCGTGCGTGTCGCGCCCGCACGCGGGTCGCTCGCGTGCTCCTCGCGACGCCGCTGCTCGCGGGTTTCGCGCTGCTCGCGGCCTGCTCGCTCGACTGGTCGGTACGCTCCGCGCCCGGCGACGCGTCGACCGCGGCCGAATCCGGCGGCGCGGCGGACGCCGCCGACGCACCCGCCCCTGTCGACGCTGCGGACGGCAGCGTCCCCACCGACGCGCCGATCTCGCCCGAGGCCGCGGCGTGCCAGGCGCTCGAGAGCGACGTCGCGCTGAAGAAGAAGAAGGCGCGCGAGTGCCAGATCGGCACCCCTGGCCAGTGCACGTCGACCGTCGACGACGAATGCGCGTGCAAGGTCGTCGTGACGCTCGCCGCAGCCACCGCCACCAACGACTACAAGTCCGCGGTCTCGGCGTACGCCGCTCAGTGCATGCCCAAGTGCGTCGCGGCCTGCCCGCAGATCGGCGTGCCCGCGAGCTGGGCATGCCTCTCCAACGCGGGCGACGTTCGCTGCACGCCGTGACCGCCGCACGCAGCTGCCCACGCCCGCGTCCTCGCTGACGCGCGCGTTCTCGGACGCGGGCGCGTCAGCCGCGACGCGCTTCGCGAGCCCATATTTCACGGGCGTTTCGTGATCGCGCATGGAACGCGAGCGATCGCGCTCGGCCCGTCGGCGGCCATCGGGTGAAGGGCGGTGTGGCACGTCCCCTGCTGATGCGGCGATCGCGATGCGCCGAATCCACCACCTCCGTTCCCTCGCCTTCGTCACCCTCGCCGCGTGCGCTCCGGCGTGCGCGGCGCGCGCCCCCGCTGCGGATCGCGAGGCCGACGTACCGGTGGCCGCGACGACGTCGAGCGCGCTCGCGGCGTCGATCACCGAGGTCACGTCCTTCGGCACCAACCCCGGCGCGCTGAAGATGTTCGTGCACGTGCCGGCGTCGCTGCCCGCGGGCGCGCCGCTGGTGCTCGTGCTCCACGGCTGCGCGCAGGGTGCCACGGACATGGCGACGACGGGCTGGAGCGAGCTCGCGGATCAGGCCGGCTTCCTCGTCGTCTATCCCGAGCAGCAGACGGCGAACAACGCGGCGAGCTGCTTCAACTGGGCCGGCGAATTCGGCGACCCGTCGAACCTCCAGCGCGGCAAGGGCGAGAACCTCTCCATCAAGCAGATGGTCGACCAGGCCATCACCGACCACGGCTCCGATCCCAAGCGCGTCTTCGTGGTGGGCTTCTCGGCGGGGGGCGGCACCGCCGCCATCATGGCCGCGACCTATCCCGACGTGTTCGCCGGCGCCGCCACCATGGCCGGCCTGCCCTACGACTGCACGACCACCTACAGCGAGATCAACGGCTGCATCAAGCCGGGCAAGACCAAGACCGCCGCCGACTGGGCCGCGCTCGTGAAGGCCGCCGACCCCGGGTTCGCCGGACCGTGGCCGCGCATGTCGATCTGGCAAGGCAGCGCCGACACCACGGTGGCGCCGGCCAATCGCCTGGAGCTCGTGAAGCAGTGGACCGGCGTGCACGGCGTCGACACGGTCGCGCCCGTCACCGACACGGTCGACGGTCAATCGCATGCAGTCTACAAGGACTCGACCGGCAAGGCGCTCGTCGAGACGTACGAGGTGGCGACCATGGCGCACGGCGTCCCCGTCGCGCCGTCCGCCGGCTGTGGCGCGACGGCGACGTACGCCATCGACAAGGGAATCTGTGCCGCGTCGCACATCGCCTCGTTCTTCGGCATCACGGCCTCCGGGAAGCTCGGCGACGCAGGCATCGGTGAGGGCGGCCTCGAAGGAGGCGCCGATTCCGGCAAGGCGCCCGGCACCAGCGGAGGCGTCACGTCGTCGTCGTCGAGCTCGGGCAGCGCGGCCATGGAAGCCGGCGCCGCCACGAGCGGAAGCGCAGGCGCGAACGCCGCCTCGCCGGACAACGCTGCCGCGGCCACGTGCACCGTCGCGGGTGCAGTCGGCGGCGGAGCGTCGACCTCGTTCGCTCCCCTTGCGCTCCTCGGCGGCCTGCTCGCGCTGATCGTCGCGATGGTGCGCGCGCGCTCACGTCGCGCCAAGGGAGGCGCGGCCGCCGCCGTTGCGGGCGGCGCGCTGGCAGCGACCACGCTGTGCTTCGGCGCGGGCTGCCTGACCTCGAGCGGAATCGCGCCGACCGGCGACGGGGGCGCCGAGGCCTCGGCGGTCGTCGGTGATCCGACGAAGAACGAAGGCAACAAGGACGGCATCCCGTACCGCGCTCTCGACGGTCATCCGGGCTGCAGCGTGGTCGGTCTCGACACGCGCAAGGCGAGCGCCTACGTGCCGGCCACCATCCCCGGCTACAAGTGCGCGGCCAAGGCGTACCCGCTCGTCGCGGAGGACACGCAGAAGCCGATCGTGCTCCTCGTCCACGGCAACTCGTCGACGCCGGGCGACTGGGAGAGCTTCCCCGCGGGCGACGCGTCGGCGCTGCCGATGCTCGCGGATCGACTCGTAGCGCAGCACTTCCGCGTCCTCGCCGTCGACCTTCGTTACGACCTCACCGACGACCCGAAGGGCAACAACAAGACGGAGAATGCGGGACAGAACTTCGATCACGGCTGGGCCGTTCCGATCGTCCAGCACTTCATCGAGTCGGTCATGACCGCGTTCCCGGATCGCCAGCTCTCGCTGGTTGCGTTCTCGGTCGGCCCCACCATCGCGCGCGACGCCCTCCGCCGACTCCATCGCGAAGGCAAGAAGCCCTACGAGCACTTCAAGGATCTCGTCTTCGCTGCCGGCTCGCACCACGGCGTCTCTTCCTTCCGCACGCTCTGCGGCAGCAACCCGACCATGCGCGGCAAGATCGCGTGCGAGCTCGGCGACCGCGTCTCGTTCCAGGCCACCGACTTCCTCGCCCCCAACAACGGTCCGGGCGGCGCGTGGGAGACGCCGTGCAGCGATGCCGACACGGCCTACGGACAGAAGGCGGTCTGCGGCGGACACAAGGTCTCGTACACGACCGTCGTGATGAAGGACGTGTCGCAAGGCACGTACCAGGACGAGTTCGTGTCCGAGGGCAGCTCGATGCTGAACGGCGCCACCAACACCACCATCAGCCTCACCGACAACGACCTCTCCAACTACTTCTACAACGGCCTTTTCAAGAACCACATGGGCTCCATCCGCAGCGACGCCGCGCTGAAGATCATCGTGAAGGCGCTCGGGGGAGACCAGTGATGAAGAAGCCGACGTTCACGGCGGTCGCGACTCTGATCGCGCTCGCAAGCCTCACCTCCTCCGCCCTCGCGTCCGCACCGGCGGCGGCACCGGCACCGGCCGCGCGGAAGGCGCGCGCCGCTCCCACCACCATCATCAACGCGGCGCCCACCACCATCGTCGCGGCCGCGCAGCCCACCGACCCCGAGCCGGTGAAGCCCGAAGAGCCTCCCGCTCCCGCTCTCGCTCCCGCTCCTGCTCCTGCTGCACCCGCTCCCGCCGCCGCGCCTCCCGTCGTTCGCGGCGAAGGCGCCGAGGCCCTCGCGTTCGAGCCTCCCAGCGCGGCCACCACCGCGCAGCCGGGCCTCGTCGTGCGCCCCTACTTCCTGATCGCGGGCGGCCTCAAGTACGACATCCCCCAGGGTCGCCCCGAGGAGACCAAGCAGAATCGCGTCAGCACGTTCGCGCTCGGTCGGCTCGGCGCGAAGGCCGCGTGGTCCGACCTCGTCACCGCGGAGAGCGAATTCATGGCCTCGGGCGGCACGAGCCTCCACGGCACGAGCGCCTACGAAGGCCAGGCCGCGATGCAGGTCCGCCAGCAGGTGGTGCGTCTCCATCGCGGCGTCTGGCGCGTCGAGGCAGGTCGCCTCATCGACGAAGGCAGCGTCGACTACTTCTCGGCGCACATCGCCGAGACGTTCCTCCAGGACACGGCCACGCGCGATCCCTTGCTCTTCGACGGGTTCAATCTAGGCAACGGCGTGCGCGGTCAGCTCGAGGTCGTGAAGGGCCTCCGCCTCGCGCTCACCTTCAACGCGGGCAACCCCATCTCCACGACGTCGAGCCTCCTCATCGGCGGCTCCTACCCGCCGTTCGAGCGCTTCTACACGCAGCCGTATCAGTCCGTGGGACAGGTCGCGAACCACTTCCCCGACGACACCTTCCACATCATGATGTTCACGCCGAGCGTCCTCATCGACACGAAGGTCATCGACGCGAAGGTCGCGGTCCAGGGCTTCGACGTCAACACCAACACCAACAGCGGCAGCGACGATCACATCCGCGGCTACAACATCCGCGGCACGATGCGCCTGAAGCTCCTCGACGGTCTGCTCGTCCCGTTCCTCAACGGCGCGTACACGCGCAACGACACGCTCCTCGCGAACGACCTCTCGAAGCGAGCCGCCGATCGCTACCAGGCCGTGAACCTCGGCGCGGGCCTCGACGTCGACGTCGCGCGTCGCTTCCAGTGCGCATACGACTGCGCCGACGGCTTCGGCATCCAGTACCAGCAGGTGCAGTTCCAGATCGGCGACGGTCTCGTCACCACCAATCGCTACGCCAACCTCGGCGGCACCATCTGGATCGCGCCCAACGTGTCGCTCGGCATGCGCCTCGCGTTCTGGAACACGAAGCAGGAGCAGAGCGCGGCCACCGGCGAAAAATCCGGCATCGTGGCGCTCCGCTTCATCATGAACTGACGAGAAAACAGCCATGAAAGCCAGCTCCAAGGTCGGCCTCGTGCTGATGACCTGTTACCTCGTGGCCTGGCTCGATCGCATGGCCATCAACATGGCCGTGCCGTTCATGGCCAAGGACCTCTCGGTCGGCGCGGACAAGATCGGCTGGATCCTCAGCGCGTTCTTCGCCGGCTACGCGCTCTTCCAGATCCCCGGCGGTCTCCTCGCCGACAAGATCGGACCACGCAAGGTGATCCTGATCGCGCTCGCGTGGTGGACGGTCTTCACGTGCCTCACCGGCGTGGTGAGCGGCCTCGCGATGCTGCTCGTGACGCGCTTCCTGTTCGGCGTCGGTGAAGGCCTCTTCCCCGCCTCGGTGTGGAAGGTGATCGGGCAGTGGTTCACGAAGAGGAACCGCGCCACCGCCAACGCGCTGGTCCTGTCGTCGATCGCCATCGGTCCCGCCGTGACGCCGCTCCTCCTCGCGCCGGTGCTGAAGACCTACGGCTGGCGGTCCGCGTTCTATCTGCTCGGGGCCATCGGCCTCGTCGCGCTCCTCCTGGCATACCGGTTCATCCACGACTCGGTCGCGAGCTATCCGCGCGCAGCCGCCGAGGAGATCGCGCAGCACCGCGCCGACGTCGACCTCGAGGTCGCCCAGCAGAGGGCGTCGAACGGCACCGAGCCGGGATCCTTCCGCGAGCTCCTGAGGTCGCGCTCGGTCTGGGCGCTCTTCTTC
>JAYTZB010001449.1:0-2676 GCA_043742085.1 Polyangiaceae bacterium | reverse complement strand
AAGACGTCGACCATCGTCTCCACGGCCAGGGAGGGCGTCCGCCACAACGGCATCGCCGTATTCAGCGGCGCTGCCGCCGAGCTCGAAGGCGTCGCGTTCGTCACGCCGTCGAGCTCGGCGATCTTCGTCGGTGACTCCGGCTCGCGCGTCTCGTTCGGGACCTCGCTCGTCACCGGAATGCATAGCGGCGCCGGGGCGTCCGCGCTGGTCTCGGACCGCGGCGCCACGCTCACCGTCTCCGGCAGCGCCGTGCTCGACAGCGAAGGCTATGTGCTCATCGGCAACGAGATGTCGAAGGTGGAGATCGCGACGTCGCTCTTCGACGGCGCAGGCGTCGGGCTCGGCGTCGCGGTGACCGCGTACTCGTCATTGGCGATGAGCGGCTGCGTCACCCGCAAGCAGGCAGACGCCGCGCTCACCTTCATCGTCAACGCGCAGGGCGTCGTCACCGACAGCTTCTTTCTCGACAACCAGGTGGCGATCCATCTCGACCGCGCGCAGATCGTGGACGTTGCCGGCGGCACCGCTGAGCCGCCCGGGGATGGCCAGGTAGTCCTCGTGCGAAACACGTTCGCGGACAACGTCGCCTACCTGAGCACGGCACCGACGATGCTCATCAAGCAAGGCCCCTGATTGGTCGAGCCTTCAGGGGCTTCGTCGCGAGCAAGCAGCGATGTCATCTTGAACGCCGCATCCGATGACTGCCGCGGAGCAGCTCGGCACGGCTAGCTCGCCCTTGAAGCACGCTTCGGGACGACACGTGCATTGTGCACTCTTTGGCGAAGCGCAACAGAAGAGGCCGGGGGTTCCTCCGCACGTCTCCTGGTCGGGCGTATAGTCCACGAGCGAGCAAAAGCAGCCGTTTGTGGTGGGGTTGCACTGAGCGCGCTTGCACGCGCACTCGAGGCCGTCGGCGGGCCAGCCCTTCGGGGCGCAGCAGCGCACGCCCGGGAACACGGCGGGCGAGCACGCGAAGTCATTGGGGGCGGCCATGGTCGACGTCACGCACGAGCACGCCGCCCCGGCTGCGAGCGGCAGCTCCTTGCACGTGGTCTCGCTGACGCCGGCGAGCGGCTGGCAGGAGCCGGCGCAGCGGGTCGCGATGCACGCGCCGAGTTCGGCGCTCGCAGGCTCGGTGGAGGCCGCCGCTAGGGCGAGCGTCGTGCACGTCTGATCGCGCTCCGCCGCGCAGCCTTCCAGCGCGGCCAGCGTGGGAGCGCACGCGTCGTCGGAGCAGCACCGGTTGATGGAAGCGGGGCACCGCGTGGCGACGCACGCCCCGCAGAGCGACTGCGCGCCAGCGAAGCGACACTGGCTCCCGTACTCCGGCGCGGAGACGAGGAGGATGCATCCACCGAGCAGCATCACGGCGGCGATACCGAGCACGGCGGCGCTCGCGCGCGTCAGCGGACGCTCCTCAGCCGACCTTGGCTACGGCGGTCGGCTTCTCGCGCTTGATGTTGAAGATGCGGAGAGGCTTCTCCTTGCCCTTCAGGTGCGCGGGCGGGAGCTCTTCGACCTCGAAGCGAGGGCCGAGGCGCGCGAGCGTGTACTCGCTCACGATGACCTGGCCCGCGAGCGCGATGCCGCACAGGCGTGCGCTCGTGTTCGCGGTGTCGCCGATGACCGTGTAGCTCATTGCCTTCGAGCTTCCGACGTAGCCCGCGATGAGCGGTCCCGTGTGAAGTCCCATGCCGACCGCGAGAGGAGGGTGGCCGCCCTCGACGCGCTTCCGGTTGAACTTGCCGAGCGCCTCCATCTGATCGAGCGCGCACTGCACCGAGCGCACGGCGTCGTCGGGATGCGTGGCGGGCGCGCCCCAGAACGCCATGATGCCGTCGCCCATGAACTTGTCGAGCGTGCCTTCGTACTTGAAGATCGTCTCGACCATCAGCTCGAAGTACTCGTTGAGGAGATCGTTGATCACGCCGGCGGTGGCGCCTTCGCTCATGCGCGTGAAGCCGCGGATGTCGGAGTTGAAGACGGTGCACTCGGGCACGTGCACGCCGCCCTTCTTCACCTCGAGCTTGCCGGAGATGACCTGCTCGGCGACGTTCGGCGAGAGCAGCCGCGAGAAGCGCTCGCGGGTCATGATCTCTTTTTCGATCTTCTTACCGAGGAGGTTGTTCTCGATGAACATCGCCGCCTGGTTGCCGACCGTGGTGACGAGCTCGAGGTCCTTCTGCTGGAACTGCGCGAGCGACTCGGAGTCGAGCCAGAGCGCGCCCAGGACCTCCTTCTCGTGAAGCAGCGGCACGACGATGGCGCTCGAGATCCGGTTCAGGATCATCGATTTGCCCTTGGAAGAGGCGAAATCCATCGAGGCGTCGTGGGTGAGCACCGAGGCGCGCTCGGTCATGACGTGATTCAGGATGGTGGACGACACCTGGATGGGCGCGTCCGTGCCGTCGCGGCGGTGCGCGGCGCGCGGGAGCAGCTTGCCGTCGTTCTCGCGGAGGAGGATGACGGCGCGGTCCGCGTTCACGAACTTGAACAGCGACATCAGGATCTTGTGGAGCAGCTGATCGAGATCGCGCTCCAGACCGATGTCGCGGGTGAGCTCCCAGGTGAGGCGGAGGCGCTCGTAGTCGACGCGCAGCTGCTGCGGGTCGTGCTGGATCTGATCGAAGGGGACGAAGCCCTTCGTCTGCGCGTTGATCTGCGTGCCGATGGCGC
>JAYTZB010001448.1:0-3606 GCA_043742085.1 Polyangiaceae bacterium | reverse complement strand
GCGGCGTAGACGCGCGTGCCGGCGCACGTCGCTCCGAGACCGCACGTGTAATAGAAGGTCTCGATGTGCGTGCGCCCGACGAGCTCGAAGCGCGCGCGGATCCCGTCGACGACCGCGACGTTGCCGCCGATCTGAGCAGCCTTCTTCACGAACTGCGGCATCAACGTCTCGATGGTCGCTTCCTGCTGCGAGGCATGCACCTCGACGACGCCGAGGTCGACCGCGCCGGGTGGTGCCTGTCCGGTCGAGTAAATGGCCACGGGTCCCGCGTACGGAGGAAGCTGAACCGGACCGGTGCGAATGGCGCTCCCGCCGATCGACGAGCAGCCCATGCTGGCGGTGCCGAGCGCAAACGCGAGGCCCAGCGCGACGCGCGTCGTCCAGATCCTCCTGCCCTTGCCCATCCAACGGCCCATCCAACGATCATGGGCGCGCGGCCCGCCGCTGGCAAGGCTCCCTACGAACGGCTTCCTGCACTCGAGGGGACGCCGCCGAGCTCGAGAGGGCGTCAGAGCAGGTTGGCGGCGATCTCGGCGAGCTCGCTGCGCTCGCCTCGCGTGAGGACGATGTGCGCCGCGACCTTCTCGCCACGGAAGCGATCTGCCGCGACGGCGAGGCCGTTCGACTGGCTGTCGACGTACGGGTTGTCGATCTGGCCCGGATCACCGGTGAGCACGATCTTCGTGCCGTCGCCGGAGCGCGTGATGATGGTCTTCACCTCGTGCGGCGTGAGGTTCTGCGCCTCGTCGACGATGATGTACTGCTGCGGCAGCGAGCGGCCACGGATGTACGTGAGCGGCTCGACCTGGAGCTGACCGCTCTCGAGCAGCTCGGCGTAGGCGCGCGGGCCCTTCTTCGCGCCGCTCGAGAAGAGGAACTCGAGGTTGTCGAAGATCGGCTGCATCCAGGGGTTCAGCTTCTCGTCGACGTCACCGGGGAGGAACCCGATGTCGCGACCGAGCGGCATGACCGGACGCGAGACGAGCATGCGCGTGTACATGCCATCCTCGACGGTGCGCTTCAGGCCCGCGGCGAGCGCGAGCAGTGTCTTGCCGGTGCCGGCCTTGCCGACCAGCGTGACGAGGCGGATGTTCTCGTCGAGCAGGAGGTCGAGCGCGTGGCTCTGCTCCTTGTTGCGCGGGCGAATGCCGAGGAGGCCCTCGCGCGGCGTACGAAGTCCGATGATCTCGCGCTTCGTCGCGTCGTAGCGACCGAGCGCGGTGTGCGAGGGGTTCGCGCGGTCGCGGAGGAGCACGCAGAGGTTGGCGGTGAGGATGCCGCGCGTGCCGGTGTCGCCGTTGGTGTTCGCGGAGCGATCGATCTTCTCGCCGCGCTCGGGCGCAATGAGCGAAGCGTTGGGCGCGAGCGAGCCGTCCTGGAAGAACGAGTCGATCTCCTCCGCGGAGACCTCGATCTCGGTGACGCCGGTCTCGACGCCGTCCTTCACCTCGACGCGCTGGTTCTCGTACGTCTCGGCGAGCATGCCGAGCGCGTCGGCACGAATGCGGAGGTTCGTGTCCATCGTCACGAAGACGGTGGGATGGGCGACGTCCTCGTCGCGCACCTGGAACGCCGTCTGGAGGATGGCGTTGTCCATCGCCGACTTGTCGATGGCGGTGGGGAGCTCGGGGCGCTTGTTCGGAATGGCCACGCGGAGGAAGCCGCCCGAGCGCGTCTTCACGCCCTTGGAGAGCGAGCCGCCGGTCTCGCGGAGATCGTCGAGGAGGCGCACGACGTGGCGCGCATTGCGTCCGCGCTCCGAGCCCTCGCGCTTGAACTGATCGACCTCTTCGATGACGTAGATCGGGATGATGACGTTGTTGTCGTCGAACCTGAAAATCGCGTTCGGGTCGTGGAGAAGGATGTTCGTGTCGAGGACGTAGTTCTTCTTCATCCGTTTGGCCGGGGTCGGACGTACCCTTGGTACCCCTCTCTTGCAAGGAAAACGAGGCACTGCCGCGCGGCCTCGCGTATCCTCGGGCAGTGAATCCCATGGCACGATTCCGCGCATGATCCAGAGGCCGGCCATACGCAAGCGGGGGCCCTCCGATCTCCCGCCCTGGCTCGTCCGGGCCGAGCGCCTCCTCATCGAAGCGGTCCGATCGGTCCGCCTGCTCGGCTCGGTGGTGCCCCGCAACGCACCGCAGGAGCGAGCACGCATCATCGCCGCGCTCGAGGCGGGCCAGCCCGTCAACCCGCGCTGGACCTACGCGCGTACCGACCACACCCTCCTCCGCAAGGCGCTCGCGCGCGCCGGCCAGAGCCTCGCGGCCGAGCCTCATCCCTTCGCGCAGCTCTATGCGGCGCGTGCTCGCGAGCTCGAGGTCGAGGCGGCGCTCGCCAGCGAGGCCGGCACGGCGGTCCTCGGCGCGCTCGCGCGTGCGCGCTTCCGATCGCTGAGCCCGCAAGCAGCCGGCGAGGCCACCATCCTCGCGCGCAAGTGGATCGCCGAGGGCCACGAGGCGCTCGGCGACGGCGCTGGCCTCTCTGGCTCGGGCGCGTCAGTCGAGGAGCTTCTTCCCAGCGACGCGCCCGTTCCTGGCTCGCTCCTCACGCGCATGCGCGAAGAGGTCGGTCGTCTCGCGCTGCCCTTCGCGGTCGTCGTGCAGCCGTCGCTCTCTGCGCTCGCGGCCACCGGCGAACGGCACATCCTCATCGCGGCCGGCCGCATGACGAGGCACGAGGACGTCGAGCGCACCGTGATGCACGAGATCGAGGCCCACGCGATCCCGCGCACGCGCGCCGCGCAGGCCCGTCTCGCGATCTTCCAGATCGGCACCGCACGAGGTATCGACGATCAGGAAGGCCTCGCGCTCGTCCTCGAGGAGCGCGGCAACTTCCTCTCGCCGCGACGGAAGCGCGAGCTCGCGGCACGTCACCTCGCAGTGGAAGCGATGGACGGCGGCGCCACCTTCGCCGACGCGCTCAGCGCGCTCGTCAAGGAGCACGGCCTCACCGTTGCCGATGCGGTGCTGGTCGCCGAGCGCGCCTTCCGCGGCGGTGACGGCACGTCGCCGGGCCTCGGACGCGAGCGCATCTACCTCGAGGCGTTCCTGCGGGTCGGTGAGCATCTCGCGAAGAAGCCCACCGACGAAGGCATTCTCACGAGCGGCCAGGTGAGCCTCGACGCGATCCCGGTGCTCGGCCCGCTCGTGCGCAAGGGACGCCCGACCGAGCCTCCGTCGGCTCCTCGCGCGTGACCGCGTCGCGAGCGCCGCTGCGCGCGGCGGCGTTCGCCATGCTGGCGGCGTCGATGCTGGGCTGTCCGCCGGAGGAGCGGCCCGCGTGCGACCCGACCTCCGCTCGCATCACGCCGCTGAGGCTGTGCAATCCGCACTCTGTGATCCTCGTACGCCACGCGGAGAAGGCGGTCGACGAGACGCCGGATCCCGACCTCACGCCGAGGGGACGCGAGCGCGCGCAACGACTCTCGCTGCTCTTGCAGAAGACGGCCATCACCCGCCTCGTCGCGAGCGACACGAAGCGCACGCAGCAGACGCTCGGGCCGCTCGCCGAGCGCACCGGAAAGGCCATCGACGTCCTGCCGGCCGCGCAGGCGAACGATCTCGTGCGCGAGCTGCGCGACGCTCCGGCCGGCACGACCAC
>JAYTZB010001447.1:0-2398 GCA_043742085.1 Polyangiaceae bacterium | reverse complement strand
TCAATCCCAGCCGTACCGTTACATCCCGATGTTCGACCCGGACACGGTCGCGCCCTTCGTCCCCAACGGCGCCACCGTCGACCTCGTCAATCGCACGCGATTGCCGGTGCGGCCGCTCGAGCAGCTACCGACGGAGCGCGACCGCTACGCGGTCGGCGCCCGCTTCAACAAGCGCCTCAACAACGCCACGCTGCGCCTCGAACAGCGCTTCTATTACGACACGTGGGGCCTCAAGGCGTCCTCCACCGACGCGCGGTACATGGTCGACCTCTCGCGCCACCTACGCGTGTGGCCGCACGTACGCGCGCACGTGCAGAGCGGCGTCGACTTCTTCCGCCTCGCCTACTCCGCGGCGCTCGATCCCAACGGCGGCATCACGATTCCGACCTACCGCACTGGCGATCGCGAGCTCGCGCCCCTACTGACCGGAACAGGGGGAGGCGGAGTGCGGATCGGTCTCGGGGAGCCCGAGGGCGAGATAAAATACGGCATCACCATCGTGGGCGACGTCATGTACACGCGTTATCTCAAGGCCCTATACGTCACGACTCGCACCGCGGTCTATGGCTCGGTAGGCTTCGACGTGGAGTTCTGACGTGACCCTCTTGCAGTTTTCCTCCTCAAGACGCGATGGCCTCGCAGCCGTTGCCGGTCTCCTCGGCGCCACCCTCGTCGCGTCGGTCGGGAGCTCGTGCAATCTCGACCCCGTGCACCGCGCTGGCGTGAACAACCTCGGTGGCGAGCAGGCGGATCTCTATCCCCCGGAGACCGAGTTTCATCGCCCCGGCGAGCCCTGCGCGCTTTGCCACTCGGCGGCCGGACCGGCGAGCAGCACTTACGTCCTCGCGGGCACCGTCTTCTGGGGCCCCGACAACTACCAGCGTCGTGTCGATCAGGCCTACGTGCGCGTCGGCGGCCCCGACAAGACGACCAAGTGCTTCGTCACCAACTGCAACGGCAACTTCTTCGTGCGCCCCGAGGACTACCCGAACCTCAAGTTCCCGCTGCTCATCTCCGTCGAGCGCGTGAACAACCCCGGCGGCCCCGGACCCGACGCCGAGAAGTCGATCAAGATCCGCCGCATGACGAGCCACATCGGTCGCGAGCCGTCGTGCGGGACGTGCCACATCCTCGGGCTGCGGGACTTCGGCAGCCCCGGGCAAATTCGCATGTATGATACAGAGGGCGAGGTCAACACCGCGATGCCGCCGCTGCCCGCCGGCTGCCCGAACGACGCGCCGCACGTGACGCGCTGCCCGGAGGATCGCCTGTGACGCGCCTCGTGAAGGCGCTCTCCGGCGTCCGCGCGGCGGTGCTGTTCTCGCTGGGAGGCACGGCGCTCGTGTTCACCGCCCTGTCAGGCTGCGCCTCTGCGCCCGATTCGGGGCGCCTCACCGACGTCATCGTTCCGGACTTCGACACCTACGTCGCCAACGTCGACGCTTACCTCACCCGTCGCTGCGGCTCGCTCGACTGTCACGGCCAGCCCGGCCGCGCGTATCGCATCTACAGCCGCGAGGGCTTTCGTCTCGTACAGCTCCAGGACGGCGGCCTCGTCTCGGGCCAGCAGCCGACGCAGCCCCAGGAGCAGCGCGCGAACTTCCAGGCGCTCGTCTCGGTGGAGCCCGAGGAGATGTCGCGGCTCATGGCGAGGCAGGGCGACAATCCGAACGCGCTCCTCTTCCTCAGGAAGCCGCTGAAGATCGAGCGCCACAAGGGCGGCCCCGCGATGGCCGAGGACGACCCCGGCTATCGCTGCGTCGTCGCCTGGCTGCAGATCCCCGTCGTCGACGGCGCCGGCGTTCCGATCCCCAAGGAGCAGCGCCAGAAGCTCTCCCCGAACGGGATCAAGAACTGCCAGACCGCCACCGACTTCCCTTGAATCGGTAGCTGCGCCTCGACGCGCAGCGATGGAAAAACGAAACCCCCGCTTCGTGAGAAGCGAGGGTCTCGTGCGAGCTCTCCCCTGCGCGGTCCAGGGCTCGTCTCTTTCGCGGTCGCGAGGTCAGCCCGTGACGTTGAGGTTCACGATGCCTTCGCCGAGCGCCTTGCCGTTGTAGAAGTCGGCAACGCGGCGGGCGTCACCCTTCGACACGGCGTAGAGCAGCGCTGCGGCGGCCGAGGCCCCGAGCTCCGCGCCACGGCCGGTGTACGTGCCGGACGCCGCGCCCGTCGTCTGATCCCAGCCGACAGCGCCCATGGTCGGATCCATGTCGCCGAACCAGCCGGACTTCAGCTGGCCTGCGCCCATGACGTAGAGGAGGTTCGAGCCGTTCGGCGTTCCGTCGCCCCAGCCGTTGCGGCCGAAGGGCGCCTTGAACGTGTCACCGCTGAACGACATCACGATGCTGTCGGCGAGCGTCTTGGCCGAGCAAGACGGGTCGGGACGCGACTTCGC
>JAYTZB010001446.1:0-1980 GCA_043742085.1 Polyangiaceae bacterium | reverse complement strand
AGATCGACGGCGTACTCGGCAATGACCTGCGGGCCGCCGGGGGATGCGATGACGGCGTCATTGGCATCGCGGAACTCACGGTAGAGATCGAACTTGTTGAGGTAGTCGTCGACGAGGGGATCGGGCCGCAGTGCCACCGACGTTGGACCGATGTACCAGTGCACGATCTGCACGGGGTTGATCATCACTTCCTCGTCGGGATTGGCGCCGCAGCCGCCGCCGTCCTGGCCCGGCGTGAGGATCGGCGGAAAACCATCGGTCGCGGTCACGGGGGCGAACGTGAACGTCGCGCCGACCGCGGTGCCCGCGACGGCCGACAGAACCACGAAGTGCGAGCACCCGCGGATGTCGACGACGCGCGCGAGCGCCGGATAGATCGCTCCGGCGGGCGGTGCGCCCGGCGCGAATGCGTTTCGCACGGCCTTGTCGGGATCGGGTCCCGCGATCAGACGGGCGACGGCGGGGTCGCTCGGAGTCACGAGATCCTTGTCGAGGACCCGCACTTCGATGGTGTTGCCGACCATCTTGCCGCGGTACGCGTCGTCGGTGGTGAAGTTGCCCGTCAGGACGATCTCGTCGGGGTTCAGCCCGTTGAGGGTCGCGAGCCCGTTGGGCGCGTTGGTCGCCGTCTTCGAGCCGCCGGGGAGGATCTCGATGCCCTGGAGGTTGTCCGTGATCGCGCCGTAGCGCGACGGCAGGCTGCCACTGACGTGCGCGATGCGCTGTCCGTACGGAATCGCGAGGCTCGGCGGCGGGGCGACGTCGCTGCCGGCGAGGTGGAGATTGCCGGTCGACATGTACGAAACGCGTACGAGGTCCTGGCGCAGGCGCTCCGAAGCGGAACGCACGCTGCCTTCGACGGCCGAGAGGCGAGCCTCCTCGTAGAACGTGGTCGTCGCAGTCCGCGCGAGACCGACGACGGCGATGGTGATGATGAGCCCCGCGACCAGCGAGACCATGAGCTCCACGAGCGTGAAGCCGCGAGCGCGGGTGATGCGCGTCGAACGCGTCTTCGGCATCATCGAGGGGCTCCCTCGCGGAGAGACGTCGCCGCGTAGACGTAGTGGAACGGCGGGAAGGGCGGAGTCAAAGGGATCGTCTCCGGGGGAGGCGTCGCGCAGTTGCCGATGGGGTCCTTCTCGAGCGGATGCCAGTAGACCCTGACCTCCGCGCGCATGATCGCGCTCGGCTTGAGCGGCCGGTTGTACGGCGAGACACCGGGCGCGGCGATCCAGTTCAGCCGGTACTGCACGCAGTAGTACGCGTCCGTCGTGCCGCTCGGGAGATCGCGACCGAAGACGTCGAACGCAGGGCTGAGGCCTTCCGGAGCGCCCGGCGGCATCGGCGGCGTGCAGAACTTGTTGTTGCAGGAATCGATGTTCTTCAGCCACGTCGTCGTGCCGAAGCCCATCGTGTCGAGCTGCGAGAGGTCCGGCTGGGTCCTCCAGAAGGCGGCGTCCTTCTGGAGCCGAGTGATCCACTCGTTGGCGATGTTGGTCGCCATGTCGAAGCGCCGCGCGTCCTCGCCGCCCTGGATGGTGACGCGCTGCATGCCGATGACGCCAGCCGCGCCGATGGCGAGGAGCGTCATCGCGATCAGGACCTCGACGGAGGTGTAGCCGCCGGCGTTCGCGCGGCTGGCTCGGGACGATCGGAGGCTCGTGCTCATTTGGACAGGATCCGCGCGACGCCCGCGCCGGGAACGAGGATGTGCCGCGTGAGACCGACGACGGTGCCGCCCGTGTGTCGATTGACCTGGATGTCTGCGACGCCGGTGAACGCCGGCAGCGTCTGCATGTTGGTGATCGCCGTGGTGACGTCGGGCCCGCTGGCCACGAACGCCGTTCCGCCCGGCGTGTAGCAGATGGCGAGCGCTTGAACCGGCGTGGTGGGGACGGCGACGCTCGGATCGGGCGCGATGTAGAAGGTGGCCGTGATGTCGGCGTCGACGTTCACGCCGGTCGTGTCGAGCTCGAGGCC
>JAYTZB010001445.1:0-2278 GCA_043742085.1 Polyangiaceae bacterium | reverse complement strand
GTGTCGTTGAAGGACGCTGCCATCGCGTCCGGTCTGGTCACGGCGGACCAGTTCGACGCCCACGTGAAGCCGGAAGACATGGTCTCGCCGCACTGAGCGGGTGTTGTATGATCGCCGGTCGGAACCGGAGCACCACGATGGACCGCGAGACGATCTTGGCCCCGGCGCAGTGCGACTTGAAACGGCTGCCTCTCGGCGCGCTCGAGGCATTCGTGCTGTCGCAGGTCGACGGTCGCATGACGCTCGAGGAGATCGCGGCGATCGCCGGGCTCGACTTCGCGACGACGAGGGCGCTGGCGGAGCGGCTCGAGGGGCTCGGTGCGCTGTTCACTGCGGACGCGAAGAACCGGCGACGCTCCACCGCCAGCAAGGCTCCTCCGCCCCGGGCCAAGTCGCAGGCGGCCATGCGGTCGGTCCGCATCGACCCGCGCGCCGAGAAGCAGTCCCTGCGGCCCGCTCCCGCCCGTCCCGCTTCCGCTCGTCCCGCTTCCGCTCGTCCCGATAGCCGGTCCGAGAAGCCCGCCGTCGCGCCCCGTCACGCCTCGCGCCGGTCGCTACGGATGCCGCGCGTCGAGGCCGCGGTGGCAATGAAGAAGGCGACGGTCGACAGCGACGCATGCGACCTCGACGTGGCGACCTGTGCGGCGATCGACGCGCTCGATGCAAGGCTCGCAGGGGACGACAACTACGCGCTGCTCGACATCGACCGAGCCGCAGAGAAGAAGGCGGTCAAGCGCGCCTACTTCGCGTTCGCCGCGAAGTATCATCCCGATCGATTCTTCGGGAAGAAGCTCGGCAGACTCCGAGCGCCGCTCGATCGGGTGTTCGAGCGCATGACCGAGGCACACGACGTGCTCGTGGATCCGGAACGGCGCGCCCGCTACGACCTTGAGCTCACGCCGGTCGCGGGACTCGGCTCGCTGCCGCCGCGCAGGATGAGCAAGAAGATGAAGGCGGCGCTCACGACGCCGCCGAAGCAGAGCACGCCGCCGAAGCAGAGCATGCGACCGAAGCGCGCGACCAGCGGTCGGCCGCCGGCGAGCGCTCCGCCCGTCGTCGTGATGCCGCTCCCGCCTCTGCCGGTACTCGAGCACGTGCCCATCTCCGAGGACTCGCGAAAGCGCTTGAACGCGGCGGCGCAGCGGCTCGGGATCCAGCGACGGGTCGAGCTGTTCGTGCAGGCCGGCGAGGAGGCGATGAAGGTCGACGACGTCATCGGCGCCGCGAACAACTATCGCCTCGCGCTCGAGGTCAGCGAGGATCCCTTCATCCGGCGGAAGCTCGAGGACATCGACGAGCTCGCGAAGACGCGCCGTCGCGAGCTGAGCCTCGCGCGCGCCCGCGCCGCGGAGCGCGACAAGCGCTGGTCCGACGCGGCCTTCCACTACGGCAAGGCCAATGACGCTCGCCCGGCGGCGCCGCTTGCCGAGCGCGCAGCCCATGCCTTGTTGATGAGCGACGGCGATCTGGAAGTGGCGGCCAAGCTCGGCAAGTCCGCTGTCGCCATGGACCCGAACAACGCGGGCTACCGAGTGACGCTCGCCGAGATCTACGTCGCGTCCGACGACCTCGAACAGGCTGCCCAGCACGTCGACGAGGCGCTCGAGCTCGATCGCGCCAACGCGCGCGCGAAGGAGCTGTCGGCCCTCGTTCGAAAGAAGAAGTGACGGCAAACGCGCGGGAGCGTTGCGAACGATGCCGCGCGGCTAGGCGGGTGCTCCCGATGCGCGAGGGCCGACGACTCGGGTCCTGACGGTTGCGCGCGCCAACGATGGCGCGCGAGGGCCGACGATTCGGGTCCTGACGGTGGCGCATTCGTGCCCGGACGGCGCCGACCGCACCCCCGTGACGCCTCCTTCGTGCGCGCCGCCACGAGATGCGCGAAGATGCGCGCTTGACCCTGAAATCCAGGCTCCGGAGCGTCTTCGCGCGGCGTTGGATCCGCGTGCTCTGCGCGATGATCGCGACGGTCGGGCTCTGGCGCGCCGCCCGGAAGCCGCTCTTCCTCCCGAAACCGCCGCGACCCGACGACGCGACGTTCGCGCAGGCGCAGCGCGTGCGGATCGTGCGCGACACCTTCGGCGTTCCGCACGTCTTCGGCAAGAGCGACGCCGATGCCGCCTTCGGTCTCGCGTACGCACACGCCGAGGACGACTTTCCGCTCGTGCAAGGGGTGCTTGCCGCCGCCACCGGTCGCCTCAGCATGATCACGCTGTCGAAGGAGGCGCTCTCGAACGACTACTACGTCGGTCTCGTTCGCGTCCGCGAGCAGATCGCC
>JAYTZB010001444.1:0-1928 GCA_043742085.1 Polyangiaceae bacterium | reverse complement strand
CGTCCTCGAACGCGAGTTCGACGACGTGTTCCCTCTTGCGGTGCGACGCCTCTCGCGCATGCATTGGACGCACGTCGCCGTGCGCGCTGCGCAGCTCCTCGCTGACGAGCGGCCGCGGCGTCGAAGTTCGGCGTCGACGTCGACTTCGTGCACGGCACGCTCGAGGACGAGGACGCATCGGAGGTGGACGGCGCGTATCTCTTCAATCCGTTCGCCGAGAATATCTCGTCTCCGCGCGACTGCCTCGATCAGACCGTGGAGCTGAGCCTCGACCGCTTCTGGCGCGATGTCGCGACGACCGAGCGCTTCCTTCGCGGAGCGCTGTTCGGAACGCGCTCCGTGACTTATTGTGGATTCGGCGGATCGATGCCGGAAGGCTCGTCCTCACGCATCGGGAGCAGCACGGCGCGACCCTCGAGCTCTGGATCAAGAGAGACGGCGCTTCGGCCGTGCGGTCGAGCATCGTCGAAGGCGCGCGACTCGGCGCGGCGAGGCGGCGGCAATCGTGAGCACGAGCGCCAGCACGCTACGCTTCTTGCTGCGAGCGGCGCGAGGCGTGAGGAGCGCCACCGCAACGAGGTCGCTGATTTGCTGCGCGCGACGCGCTGCTTTCTGTTCCGATCCCGGAACAGCCTCCGGAACTGTTCCGGGTGCAGCCGAAAATCCGGCGCGATCTTTAGCGGAGAGCAAGGGATTCGAACCCTTGGTAGCTTTCACTACACCTGATTTCGAATCAGGCACCTTCGGCCACTCGGTCAGCTCTCCACCGCGGAAATTCGTCCATCGGGGGCCGCGTGTCAAGCGGTGGTACGCCTCAGCGGGCCGCGCCGGCCGTGCGGGCCGTGCGGGCCGTGCGGGGGCGTCGAAGAAAGGCTGCCATTACTGGCGGACCGGCGGCGCCGGCGGGCTGAGCACGGTGCCCGGACGGCCCACGCGGCGCGTGTCGTCGCCCGCAGGAATCACGCGGTCGCCGTTGAGATCCTCGACGTCGAGGACGACCTCGACGGCGATCTTCGCAGGCTCGTAGGTCCGGAGGCCGAGGTCGAAGCCGACGATGCCGGCCGTCACGCTCGGGATGAACGGCGACAGCAGCGGGTCGGGCTGGCTCGAGCGGTTCTGCACGTTGAACGCGCGGTTGTAGAGCGCCGGCCCCACGAACGCGCTGTCCATGGCAGGCGGGCGCTTCTGGATCTCCATCACGGTCCCGAGATCGACGGCCATCTCCGCGATGTCGTCGGGGGTGAGGATGCCCTCGACGCGTCCCTTCGCGGGGACGATGAAGAAGCGATCGATGCCGCTGAAGTTGGGGGTCGTCGCTTCGTCGCCGATGACGACGCCCGGCGAGTAGCGCACGAACTCGTTCCACGGATCGAGGAGCAGCTCGACGGTGTGCGGTTTGTCGTCCAGATTGGAGAGCGTGAAGCGCGCCGTGATGCGCGTGTCGCCTGCGAGATGGAAGGGCGGACGCGGATAGGGATCGGCCGCGCCTTTCGGTACTTCGGCCTCGGTCGGCTTGCGGAGCGGCAGCGGCACCGGGAGGTACGTCTCGTAGATCTGCATCTGACCGTCGTCGTAGGTCGGCGGCGCGGTCTCGAGCATCCCGAGCACGACGGGCGGAATGACCTGCGTCTGGCCGGAGCTCGCGCATGCCAGTAGCGGGATCCCTGCGACGAGCGAGAGCGCGAGTGACAGACCGAGCTTGCGAGCAGCCATTCGTGCCTCCATCCGGAAAGCGTAGCTCAGCTCCCCAGCACGCGATACAAGCCCTGGCGGCTCACGCCGAGCGAGCGCGCGGCCTTTCGCTTGTTGCCGTCGGCGCCGGCGACGGCGCGGCCCACCAGCTCTCGCAGCTCTGCGCGATGGCGCGCACGTAGGGCGGCCAGCGACGTTTCCTTCACGACCGCCGCGCCGTTGCGAGGGGCTCCGCC
>JAYTZB010001443.1:0-5182 GCA_043742085.1 Polyangiaceae bacterium | reverse complement strand
GCGAGGGCGACCACGAGGGCCGTGCCGACGGTCGCGCGATCCCTGCGGCGCTGGCCGAGGACGGCGTAGACGAGGGCGATCGCCGCGACGGCCGCGAGTGCCCACCACAGCTTCAAGGGCATGTGCGGAAGCGGGATGCGGAAGAGGATCGGGTGCATGGGCGAGTGGGGGGTTTTTACCACCGCGAGCACCCGTGGGGCCTAAAGATCCTACGGCGCTGTGGTAGAAACCGCGTCGTGAAGGCCATTCACGTCGCCGTTCTGTCGATTCTCGCCGGCGGTCTCGCCAGCACGCCGCTCGCGGCCTGCGTTCCGACCGGGAGCGCCCCGCCCTACGATGCAGGCGTCCCGCCGACCGCCACGGCGACGGTTCGACCGTCGCTCAACGTCATGACGGCGCCGTTCGAGGACAACTTCGACCGCAGCGACGACGGCGGCTGGGCCGCCTTCGACGCAGCCACGTCAGCCACGTCAGGCGCGGCCAACGCGGACGCGGGCCTCGCGCTCGTCAATCGCGAGGCCAATCGCGAGGCGGGTCGAGAGGCCGCGCGTGAAGCCGGCGAGCCGATGCTCCTCTCGGTGCTCCAGGACGGCGGCCCCAGCGTTGCCGACGCCAGCGCCGAACGCGTGGTCGACCACAGCAACCTCGGTCCCAACTGGACGCAGATCAAGACGAACGCCTGGAAGGTCGAGGGCGGCAAGCTCTGCGTCCAGAACGCCCACAACCACGGCATCTGGCTCAACCGCACGCTGCCGGTCAACGCCCGCATCGAGTTCGACGTCACCGGCTACAGCGACGAGGGCGACCTCAAGACCGAGGTCTGGGGCGACGGCGCCTCGTACGCGACCGGCACGTCCTACACCAACGCGACGAGCTATCTCGCCATCCTCGGCGGCTGGAAGAACAGCATCCACGCGCTCGCTCGCCTGAACGAGCACGGCACCGATCGCAAGGAAATCCACGTCGACAAGGACTCCGACGACCCGCGCCAGCGACCCGCCCAGAAGGGGCAGACCTACCACTTCAAGATCGAGCGGAACGACGGCAAGACCATCCGTTGGTCGGTCGACGGGATCGATTTTCTCACCTGGAGCGACCCCTCGCCGCTCGCCGGCCAGGGCCACGACCATTTCGGCTTCAACGAGTGGGAAGCCAAGGTGTGCTTCGACAACGTGAAGGTAACGCCGCTGTAGGCTTTACTCTGCGCGCTAGCTCCCGGACACTTGCAGACGCGAAGCGCGCGCGGGAGCCTTTGTCGACGTGACCCCCAAAGAGCAAGAGATCGCGATCGGCGAGCTCGAGGAGCGCGTCGATCGTCTTCGAAACATCTACGAGCAGTACTTCCTCGGCTTCGAGAAGCTCGAGCCGACGGTGCCGCGCAAGGATGTCGACCGCCGTCTCATGATCCTCCGCAAGGAGCAGATCCGGAACACGGCGATGCGCTTCCGCTTCCAGGTCGTGACGCAGAAGTACAACACGTACGCGATGCACTGGATCCGCATCTGCCGGCAGATCGAGGAAGGCACGTACAAGCGTCACATCCGGAAAGCGAAGGCGCGTTTCGGTGAGGGCGGCGCCCGAGGCGTGGTCGAGAGCGACGTGTCGATCGATGTCGAGATGGAGGACTTCGAGGACGAAGACCTCGCGAGCGTCCTCGCCGACATCAACGCCTCCACCTCCGTCGGAACGACCTACGACCTCGACGCGTCCGACACGATTCCGCCGCCTCCTCCGCCCCCCGCGTCGGTTCGCACGCTCGCGGATCGGACCGCGCGCGGAGCCGCGCTCCCGCAAGGTGCCAGGCCGCGGATCCTGCGGAAGCGTGACGACACCGAGCCGCCGCCGTCCGCGCCCGGGATGCCCGCGATGCCCGCGATGCCCGGGATGCCCGCGATGCCCGCAGCGTCCAGCCCTCGCCTTCCTGCGCCGTCGCGTCCCGAGCTCGACATCCCTGGCGGACGCCCCTCGGGTCCGCGCATCCAGCGGGCAGCGCAGGCGCCCGAGAGCTCGCCGCGTTTTCCGAGTGCGCCGTCGTCACCCGGCGGCGGGGCGTCGGCCGGGCGGATCCCGGCGGCGACGCCGCATGCTGGCGCGCCTGCCGCCGGTCGAATCCCGGTCGCCGCGCCGGCATCGCCGTCGTCGTCGAGCGGCGTATCGTCGAATCCGCGCATGCCGGTCGCGCCGATCGTCGGATCGCCTTCGGTTGGACGCATGCCCATCGCGCCGATCGTCGGATCGCCGCCCAGCAGCAGGAGCCCAGGCGGAGCGCCGTCGGCGGGTCGCATCCCGTTGCCCGCGCCCGCGCCGCCGAGCGCAGGGTCCGCAGGACGCTTGCCGAATGCGCCTCCTCCGCCACGCTCGCACAACGCGCCGCCGCCCGGCTTTCGACCTCCGCCGGGAGCGTCGAGCACGGGCGCCGTGAAGGCCGCTCCTCCGCCTGCGCAAGCGCCTCCGCAATCGGTGCCGCGCATTCCGCCGACCTCGAGCCCCAAGCCGCCGATGGGGAACCCGCGCCCCCCGGCGCCGAGCGTGCCCGACATCGACAGCGCCCCTCCGTCGGCCGAGGCGCGTCCTAGCGTGCGACCGCGCGCGCCGCTTCCGCTACCGAGTCAGATCGCGCGACCGACGAAGAAGGAATAGGCGTCGACCCGCGCACGAGCGGCCCGCGGGCCGACCGAGCTCAGCGCGCTCAGTGCTGCGCGGGCGGATACGTCGGACGTCGAACGGACGAGGGCGGCGGCGTCTCGTCTTCCACGCGGGACTCGTCGCAGAACAGGATGGCGCAGTGCTTGTTCTCGCTATGGCGAATGCGCGTGCAGAGCTCGACGAGGTCCTCGTCGGCGTCGATGATCGTCCCTTCGACGGGCTGGGCGGTACGGCCGTCGTACCGGCAGTTGTCGAGGGCTACCCAGCGTCCCCGGTATTCGTCGCTCTGCCGAATCTGCGGCCAACTCATGCGACTACCCATGCGTGTCTCGAACCTCATCATTTGCTTGGCGGAACGCGTTGGTGTTTCGGGCGGCTCGACGGTCTGTGGTGCTGAACCCAGCACGGGGACCGGCCCTTCGCGTTGTTGCCTACATCGCTACAACGCTCCCCCGGGACGGGTCAAGGCAGCGAGTGTCGTTTCCACGCTACAGCTGAACGAAAGATCAGTCGATTTCAAGTAAGTGTGCGAAAGCACGCCTGGCACGTTTGCGCTCGGAGGGCGTCTGTTCAGAGGTCCAAAGCCCCCAGGATAACTCAGGAAAAGGCCTCCGCGCCGGGCCTCCGAAGGGTCAGCGCGCGGCGCTTCGCTTGCTCATCCAGCTCCCGATGCGGAACGCCATCTCGAGGGCTTGCCGATAGTTCAGCCGAGGATCGCAGACGCTCGCGTAGTTCTTGTCGAGATCGGCCTCGGTGATCCCGCCGCCGATGCACTCGGTGACGTCCTCGCCGGTGAGCTCGAAGTGGATGCCGCCGAGCTCGGTACCCAGCGCGTGATGCACGCCGAACGTTCGCTCGATCTCGCGGAGGATGTCGTCGAAGCTCCGCGTCTTGATGCCGCTGGCTGTCGCATGGGTGTTCCCATGCATCGGGTCACACATCCAGAGCACGCGACGGCCCGCGCGTGTCACCGCCTCGACCAGCGGCGGAAGTGACCTCTCGACGGTGTCGGCGCCCATGCGCGTGATGGCGACCAGCTTCCCCGGTTCGTTGCCGGGGCTGAGGGTCGTCAAGAGCTGCACCGCATCCTGGGGATCGACCTTGGGTCCCAGCTTCACGCCGACCACGTTCTCGACGCCGCGGAAGAACTCCACGTGTGCGCCGTCGAGCGCGCGCGTCCGCTCGCCGATCCACGGCATGTGCGTCGTGAGGAGGTAGTGACCTTCGCGACGGGGGACCTTGCGCGTCTGCGCGGCCTCGTAGTGGAGATTGAGCCCCTCGTGGCTCGTGTAGAAGTCGACCCGCGAGAGCTCGTCGATCGAGGTCTCGCCGAGCGCCTCCATGAAGCGCAGCGCCTCGGCGAGCTTCTGCGTGGTCTGCATGTATTCATCACGCAGTTCGGGTGGCAGCCCAGAGCGCGTGAAGAAGCCGAGGTCCCAGTACTCGGGGTGATGGAGATCGGCGAAGCCCGCGGCAGTCAGCGAACGGACGAAGTTCAGGGTGAGCGCCGCGTGGCTGTACGCATCGAGCAAGGCCCGCGGGTCCGTACGTCGCGCGTCGGCCGTGAATTCCGGGCGATTGACCAGATCGCCGAAGTAGCTCGGCAGCGAGACGCCCTCGCGCTCCTCGGTCGGCTTCGACCGCGGCTTCGCGTACTGGCCGGCGAGACGTCCGATGCGTACCACCGGCTTCTTGCCGGCATGCACGAGCACCATCGACATCTGGAGCAGGATCTTGAGCTTGTTGGTGATGATGCCCGGCTGACAATCGAGCAGGGTCTCGGCGCAGTCGCCGCCTTGCAGGACGAAGCGCTTGCCCTCCTGCGCCTCGGCGATGGCGGTCTTGAGACGCTCGACCTCCCACGATGTGACGAGCGGCGGAAGCTGGCCGAGCTTCTCGACCACGCTCGCCACCGCCGCGGGGTCGTCATAGGCGACCCCTTGCGCGAGGGGCTTGTCCTTCCACGAATCGATCGTCCACGTCATCGGCTCGCGCGAGCGTAGCAAAGCTACTTGGCGAGGCGGAGGACGGCAGACTCGGTCAGCCAGTACACGTGCGACGCATCGACCGCGACCGCGCCGGGTTGCGCAAGCGCCTTGGAGGCCGCGGCGATCGCGACCGGCTGGCCGCCGGCGATGGGCGCACGCATGAGGCCGAGCCCCGACGACGGCGCGGCGTTGGAGCCGCCCGACCTCGCGGGCAGCGCGCTCGGCAGCGTGGTCGCGAAGTAGAGGCTGTCCTGATCGGCGGCGATCGCGCATGCCGTAAACGCGCCGGACGCCACGGTCGCGACGGGCCCGCCGTCGAGCGAGAGCCGGAGGACCTCGCCCTTGTCGAGCTTCGTGGTGGTGCCGGTCATGGCCGCCAAGCTCGTCCAGAACAGGCTGCGCCCGTTGCGGATCATCGCGCACGGCTCGTTGCCCGAAGAGAGCACCGTGGTCGCGCCGCCGTCGAGCGGAACGCGAACGATGCCCGCCGGAGCTCCCGCCGCCGCGCCCGTTGCAACGTAGACCGCGACGTCGTCGGCCTCGAGGCC
>JAYTZB010001442.1:0-2390 GCA_043742085.1 Polyangiaceae bacterium | reverse complement strand
CCGTTCGGGCCGAGCGGGATGAGGACCATCGCGTTGGCGGGCACGCCGTTGGGGAACGACTGGATGGGCGCGAGGATCGCGGCGCCGCCGGTGATGGAGATGCCGCCTTCACCGGGGCCGCCGGGGCCGGGCGCGCCGGAGGTCTGGGGAGCGGGCTGTCCGGGCATGCCGGGACGCGGGGGAGCAGAAGTGGTCTGGCTCATTGGGGGCCGCGGAAGCTAGCACTGGCGCCTGGCTCGGGAAAGACCCAGCGGGCGCTGAAGAGGATGCGGCGGCCGGGGATGGGATAGTCGAGGGCATCGCCGATCGGCGCGCGGACGATTCTCGCGGTTCCCGAGGCCGCGCCGTCGAGCACGCCGACGCCCGCGTACTCGGCGACCCGCAGATCGAAGAGGTTGCGGATGTCGAGGGAGACCGAGAGGCCGGTCGCGCCCGGCACCTCGAGCCGCGCGCCGGTGCTGTGGAGAACGCGATCGGGGACGGGCGGCGTCGAGCCCTTCAGGTCCTCCTGGATGCCGGTCACGACATCGATGCCGTAGCGCACGCGCACCGGACCCATGGTGAACGAGAGGTCGCCGACGAAGTCGTTCGCGGGCCGGCCGGGCAGGGAAGGCCGCTCGCAGACGCGCGCGACGAAGCGACACTCGCTCTCGTTCGTGGTGGCGAGCGCGGTGTGCGAGAGCCGGAGCTCGACGCCGTAGGCCGACGCGCGCGCCTCGGCCTCGGTGCCGAGGATCCGCCCGCGACCGATGTTGACCGCCTTCGCGCGTCCGTAGGCGCCCTGCGGAATGAACACGATGAGGTCATCGGCGAACGTCGCGAACGTCGCCGCCTCGAGGTGCAGCTTCACGCGGCCGAGCTTCCTCGTGAACGACGCGCCGAGGTCGACGGTGGTGGCCGACTCCGGCTTGAGGAGCGGGTCGCCGATGAACGAGCCGCGATTCCCGAAGCGCTCCACGAACGATGGCGGTCGCGCGAGCACGCCGCCGTGGGAAGCGATGGTGACGGGACCGAGCGCGAGCTCGGCGCCGAGGTTCCCGGTGGGACGCAGCTCGCTGGCGGTGCCTGGGGTACCGGCATCGCCGCGCTCGTCGGACGCGTCGAACCACGCATCGCCGCGCGCGCTCGCGGCGAGCGTCAGCGGTGGCGCCGCGCGGAGCGTCGTGTCGACGGCGATGCCGGCGTTCGTGCGACGTGCGCCGGGCGGCTGCGTCGCGCCGATCCACGTGCCCGGCACGAAGCGCTCGGCGCTGCCGTCGACGCGCGCCTCGAGCGTCGTCGCCTCGGTCGGTCGCCCGCGCCATCCCAGGCTGCCGCCGGTGGCGAGGATCGCGTCGTCGGTCGAGGTGGGGCCGAGCGTGCTCTGCGCCTCCCTCGCCGTGTCGTGGACCATCAAGCCTTCGCGTCGGCCCCAGCCGCGCACGCCGAACGCGCCGCTCCCCGCGGGCAGCGTCAGCTCGAGGGCCGCGAGCAACCGATTCGAGTCGAGCCGCTGGAACGGCGTGGGACGGGTGATCGTCCCCGGTAACTGCTGGCGCCGGATCTGCGCGAGCGTCGTGATGGTGAGCGCGCCGTTCTTCTCGCCGTCGCCGCCGCCGCCGCCGAGGCGCACCGGGATCGCGATCGAGGCGAGGGCGTTCGCGCCGGCATGCCCTGCGTTGTCGCGCGTCGCGAAGACGTCGCGGCCGTCGTGAGCCGTTGCACCGGGATCGAGGTACGAGAAATCGTCGTCGGAGCGCGACGCGCTGAAGCCGGTGGCGATGCGGATGCCGTCGGGCTCGCCGCGCACGTCTCCGATGCGCAGCCTTCGCGAGCCGAACGAGCCTGCGGCCGCCCACACCTCGGTGCTCTGCGGCGCGCGCGGCGAAGGCGCGTCGAGCACGAGCGTGCCGCCGAGCGATCCGCGACCCAACGCGGCGGGCGCGAACGATCGGAAGACGCGCGCTCGTGCTCCAGGCCACAGCGGGAGCGTCGCGAGGTCGAGCGTGGGATCGGCGCCGCCCGTGAGCGGCACCCCCGCGAGGTACACCGCGACCTGCGTGGAGCCCGTCCCGCGGATCGACAGCGACGAGAAGGAGTCATCCGCCCCGAGCCGCCGCACGTGCACACCAGGCAACGGCTCGATGAGGCTCGCGGCATCGGTGACCTCGCGCGGCGCATCCTCGAGGGTCGCGCGCGACACGAATCCGCCGGCATTGCGGCCGCGCACGAGCACCTCGTCGGGACCGTCCGCCGGCGCATCCGGGATCGCGTCGTCGGCGCGCGCGGTCGAGCTCGACAGCAGCGCGACCGGCGCGGTCAGCGCGAACATCGCGAAAGCGCGCACGTAAGCGGTGGCGAGCACGCTGCGGAGGCCGCGCATTTCGCACCGGCTTTACCACGGCGCTCCG
>JAYTZB010001441.1:0-1624 GCA_043742085.1 Polyangiaceae bacterium | reverse complement strand
TTCCAGATCGATCCCGAGGCCGTGACGCCGCCGCAGCTCCAGCCGCCCGTCATCCTTCCGCCTCCGCAGCTCGTCTGCGACTCGTCACAGGTCGCTTGCCACGGCGCCTGCATCCCCGTCGACAGCGACGCCGCCAACTGCGGCGCGTGCGGGAAGACCTGCCCGTCGAACATCTGCGTCGCCGGCGCCTGCCAGGGCGCGACGCCCGGAGACGTCGTCCTCATCGGTCACGATTACACGAACGCGCGCTCGGGCTCGGCGCAGGCGAAGGTCCTCGTCAACGCGCTCACCATCCCGACGACCGACCCGATCCGCGTCCTCTCCTACGAGGACGGCGCGTCCGCGAACGCGGTCTCTCAGGCGAAGGCGCTTGCCGCCGCGGGCATCCTCGGTCGCGAGATCCAGTTCACCGTCGCCGGCTCGGCGGGTGCGCTCGCATCGGATGCTCTCGCGAAGAGCTACGACATCGTCCTCATCCACGATGCCGGTGCGAACGACCCCGCGACCAAGGGGCAGAGCTGGGCCGGCTCGCTCGGCACCTTCACGATGAAGGGCGGCGTGGTCATCGCTCTCGACAACGGCCTCTCGCCGATGCCCCAGCTCCTCACGAGCTCGGGCCTGCTCTCGGTCGCCTCGCACACGCTCATGGCCGACGGCACGCACCTCGCGGTCACCGGCGCAGCGGACGTCGTCGGCGCGCAGGTCCTCTCACCGTACGCCGGCTTCGGAGCGCCCATCTCGTTCCAGGGCGTCTCGGCCCCCGCCGCCGACTTCGACTGGGTCGTCCGTACGAGCGGCGCGGGAGGCACGATGGGAGACCCCGTCGTCATCCACCGCATCGTCCGCAACGAGCCCTGAGCCGACGGCGATCACGCAACGTGTGTCGAGGTCCGCAATCATTGCGATGCTGCGCACACGCTGCTCTCGCGAATGCACGGGCGATCCGGGTTGGCTGAGCGCTTGCTTCGACCCCTCCGAGAATCTCTTTCTTGGAGGGTGAGACATGAGCGCCATTCGACTCTATTTACCGGCCATCGCGGTCGGGATCGTGGTCGCCGCGTGCGGTGGGTCGGGCTCCACGATCACGGACAGCGCTGATTCGGGAGGAGGCGCTGGGGTCGACTCCGGTGGCACCGACAACGACGCCTCCGGCAACGCCGACGGCACGACCGGGAGCGACACCGGCAGCGGACCGGACGGCACCTCGCCCGACGGCGGATCCGATTCGGGCTTCCTCGGCGATAGCGCTCTCACGCTCGACGGTAACGACGGCGGCGGATGCCCCAACGTCCTCGGCGGCTACAAGCCGCTCGTCGCGACCGGCATGGGCTGCGGCGACTTCAACAGCCTCGCCAAGCAGTGCGTGCTTCCTGGCCCCGGCAGCGGCTCCAACGCGTGCCTCGTTCGGTTCAACTCCGAGCAGCCCATGACCATCCCCGCGGTGAACGGGCCGGTCAACGGCATCGACATCAAGACCGACGGCACCTTCGACAACGCCGCGCTCAAGCTCGGAACGATCGCCCGCTCCGGTTGCGTCGGCTCCTTCAACGAAGGCACGCAGACGATGACCGTCACGTGCGGCGGAACCGGCTCGAGCCAGAGCTGCACCATCACCATGGTGCGC
>JAYTZB010001440.1:0-6313 GCA_043742085.1 Polyangiaceae bacterium | reverse complement strand
GAAGGGCGGCATCTCTTCGATGCCGACGGAAACAAGTTCCTCGATCTCGGCAGCGGCCTCATCGCGGTGAACCTCGGCCACGGGCATCCCAAGGTCGTGAAGGCCATCCAGGAGCAGGCGGCCACGCTCTGCTACGCCGCGCCCGGGCTCTTCAACGAGCAGCGCGCGGAGCTCGCCAGGGAGCTCTCGGACATGTCGCCGTGGGCGGCGAGCGGCGAGGGCTGCCGCACGTTCTTCACGACCACCGGCGCCGAGTCCAACGACGACGCGGTCCGGCTCGCGCGCTCCATCACCGGACGCTTGAAGGTGCTCACGGCGTACCGCTCGTTCCACGGCTCGACGGGCACGTCGATCATGCTCACGGGCGAGGATCGCCGCTTCGGCGGCGAGCCTGGTCCCCCGGGAATCATGCGTTTTTATGCGCCCTACCCGTACCGATCGCCGTTCTGGGCGACCACGCCGGAGGAGGAGACCGCGCGCGCCATCGAGAGCCTCGAGCGCACGCTGATGCACGAGGATCCGAAGCGCGTCGCGGCCATCCTCATCGAGCCGGTGGTCGGCTCGAACGGAGTCATCGTGTATCCCGACGGCTATCTCCCGGCGTTGCGGGCGCTCACCGAGAAGCACGGCATCCTCCTCATCTGTGACGAGGTCATGACGGGCTTCGGTCGCACCGGCGCCGCGTTCGCTTCGCAGCGCTACGGCATCGTGCCCGACATGATCACGTTCGCGAAGGGCGTCACGTCGGCGTACATCCCGCTGGGCGGCGTGTTGATCCGCGAGAAGCTCGCCGGAACGTGGGACGCGAAGGCGCTGCCCTCCGGCCACACCTATTCGGGTCATCCGATGTGCATCGCGGCCGGCCTCGCAGCGGTTCGTGCGTACAAGGAAGAGAAGCTCTTCGATCGCGCCAAGGAGATCGAGGGCTGGCTGAAGAGCGGGCTCGCCGCGCTCACCGAGAAGCATCGCATCATCGGCGAAGCGCGAGGCGTGGGCGCCTTCTTCGCCATCGAGCTCGTGAAGGACAAGAAGACCAAGGAGCCGCTCGTGGAGTGGCAGGGCGCCGGCGGCCTGGGCGTCATGAAGACGTTCTACGCGGAGCTCCGGAAGCGCGGCGTCATCACCTTCGGCAAGTTCAACTGCACGATGGTGGCGCCGCCGCTCACGGTGACGAAGGCCGAGGTCGACGAGGGCATGACCGCGCTGGACGGCGCGCTCACGGCCTTCGAAGCGACGCTCTGAGCGATCGCTGGGCACAGCGGCACGACCCTTGCTCATGGGAACACATGCGTTTTCATTTCCTCATGGCGATCGCGTTCGTCACCGCCGCGCTCGTCACTGCTTGTTCCGCAGAAACCGACTCTTCGTTGACGCGCCGAGGCTCTGGCGCGTCGGCCGCGAACGCGAAGAGTGGAGGCGCCGCGACCTCACCTGGGCGTTCACCCGAGGCCTCGACGCAGCAGGGAGCTCCCGCTCCCGCATCGACGCCTCCCGCGACGCCGGCGACGCCGCTGCGGACGAACGTCTGCGAGAACCCGACGTGCACGGCGGGCAACGGCGCTTGCGGATGCACGGCGCTCGACACGAGCGGCCAGACCGTCCAGATGGACTGCCAGGACGGCGTCTGCACGTGCTCCACCGGCGATCAGATCACGACGCAGGTCGGCGACGAGGGCTGCGCGAACGACGGCGACGCACGGACGCTCTACTCGGCTAACTGCGGCTGTTTGTGAGCGACCATCGCCGAGGGCAGCGTCACGCGGAACGTCGTGCCGCCTCCCGCGCGCGGCTCGCACGTCAGGGTGCCTCCGGCCGCGGCGACGATGCGATGCGAGATCGATAGACCGAGCCCGGTACCTACGCCCTCCTTCGTCGTGAAGAAGGGCTCGAAGATCCGATCGAGCTGCTCCCGCGGGATCCCCGTGCCGGTGTCACTGACCTCGACGATCGCGCGATCGCCTTCGGCGCGGAGGACGAGCCGTACCTCGTTGCCGTCGGCGTTGCCCTCCGGGATGGCCTGCCCGGCGTTCACGAGCAGGTTGAGGAACACCTGCCCGAGCCGGGTCTCGACGCCGAAGACGGTGACCGGATCGCGATAGTCCTTCACCAGCTTCGTGCGCGGTACGAGCTCGTGCTCGGCCATGTTCGCGCACACGTCGAGGAGGTGGTGGAGATCGATGCTGGTCGCTCCGCCCTCGTCACCGCGCGCGAGCGTCTTCAGATCGTGGACGATGTCGCGCATGCGCCGCGCGCCTTCGCCCACCACCTTGACATAGGTGTGGAAGCGCTCGACGAACGGCTCCGGCACGTCGGTGGCGCGCGCCAGATCGCGCTCCATGAACCCCACGTTGCCGAGCACGTACGCGAGCGGGTTGTTCAGCTCGTGGCCGACCGAAGCGGACAGCCGGCCGAGCGAAGCCAGGCGATCGTTCATCACCAGCTGCGCCTCGATCTCCTTGCGCGCGGTGATGTCGCGCGCGATGGCGAGCACGGCCGGTTCCCCATCGAACACGGTGTTGAGCGCTCCGATCTCCACCATCACGTTGGTCCCGTCGCGGCGGAGGAGACGCTCCTCGAGGAGCGGCGCGACGACACCCTTCGTGTAGATGAGGCGCACGCGCTCCATCACCTTCGCGCGGTCGTCGGGGTGGACGATCTCGAGCGCCGGCGTTCCAGTCACGTCCTCGTCGAGCGAATAGCCGAGCATCCGGCGTGCCGACGGGCTCATGTACACCAGCATCCCGTGGCGGTGGACGATGACGCCGTCCGGCATGCTCTCGATGAGCGCACGGTAGCTCGCCTCCGACCGCGCGAGCGCATGCTCGGCGCGCTGGCGTTGGGTGATGTCGCGCATCACCGCGTAGGTCACCTCGCGACCTCCGAGCTGCAGCTTGCCGGCGGTCAGCTCGACGGGGAACACGGTGCCGTCCTTCGCGCGGTGCCAGCGCACGGCGACGCGCAAGGTCTCGCCGAGCGGCAGCTCGAGGATCGCGCGCTGCGTAGCTGACGGCTCGGCGCTCACCTCGGTGACCTTCATCGCGAGCGCCTCGTCGCGGGAGTAGCCGTAGAGCTTCACCCACGAATCGTTCACCTCGAGGAACGACCCGGTCGCGGGATCGAAGAGCGACATGGGATCGAGCTCGTGCGAGAACACGAGCCGATAGGTCTTCTCGCTCTCGAGCAGCGCTCGGGTGACCTCGGAGATGGTCTTGCCGTGAGACTCGTACGACTCGAGGGCGTGGAGCGCGCGGCGGAGCTCGACGAGCAGATCCTGGCGTCCCTCGGCCTCGAGGAGCGCATCGACCTGCTTGAATGCCTCGCTACGATCCACGATGGCTCCGCGGTTCAGCGCGGCCGCTTCGGCCGAGCGAAGATCGAGGATACCAGCAACATGAACCCGCAGAAGCAAGTGACGCCGAGCAGCACGCGCGTCGGCGTTCCGTCATCGCCCTTCGCATGGAGGGAGAGCGCGGCGTAGCCGGTGGCGATGCCGATCGCGGTGTAGATGATCTGCCGCCCCACCGTGTAGAGCGTGCGTGCGCCCTCCTGCACGCCCTTGACGCGCAGCTCCATCTCGCCGCGCGTCGCGCGTTGCAGGAACTTGCGGAGGTCCTCGGGCAGCGTGACGGCACGCAGCGCCATGTCGCGCACCGTCTCCATCGCCACCTTCTGCCAGTCGCGATTGCCGAGGACGAAGTCCTGGAGATACGGCTGGATGATCCCCATCGGGTTGAGCTCGGGATCGAGCATCGAGCAGCAGCCGTAGACGAGCAGGATGGTGCGCTCGAGGAGCACCCAGTCGCGCGGGATGTGGAAGGCGTCGGAGAGCTCCTTCAGCCCGACGTTCATCTTGCGGAGGTCGAGGAGGTTCTCGAAGCCGCGCTGCGGATCGATCTTGATGTCCTTCAGGTTGAAGGACTCGAGCTTCACCTCCTCCTGGAACTTCTGGTGGAAGTACTCGATGATCTTCTCGCTCACCGCCTCGTCGCTCGTGCGCGAGAGGAAGCCCATCTTGCGAAGCGCCTTGATGAGGCGGTCGGTATCGCGTCGGATGACGCCTTCGAGGAACTCGGGAATGCCCTCGCGCATCGGCTGCGAGAGCTCCGCCACGGCGCCGAAATCGAGCAGCACGAAGTCGCCGTTGGAGTTGACCAGGATGTTCCCGGGGTGCGGATCGGCGTGGTAGACGCCGTCGACGAAGATCATCTGGCAGTAGACGCGGACGAGCCGGCTCGCGAGCTCCTTCTTGTCGATGCCCATCGCATCGAGGCCCGTGAGGTCGGTGAGCTTCTTCCCTTCGACGAACGTCGTGGTGAGCACGCGGCTCGTGGAGAGCTCGCGCACCGGCACCGGGAAGTGGACGCGCGGGTCCTTCTCGAAGTTGGTCGCGATCTTCTCGATGTTGTCGGCCTCACCGTTGAAGTCGAGCTCCTGCTTCAGGAGGTCCTTGATCTGGTGGTAGTAGCCGTCGAGGCCCTGCACGGGGACGAACCACTGCACGACGGTGATGATGCGCCGGATGGTCTTGAGATCGAGGCGGACGATCTCGTCGATGTCCTGGTGCTGCACCTTCACCGCGACGCGAAGGCCCTCCTTCGTACGTGCCTCGTGGACCTGACCGAGAGAAGCGCTCGCGATGGGCTCGCGATGGAAGTCGTCGAAGATGGCGTCGACCTTCGCGCCGAGCTCCTCCTCGATGCGAGGCGCGATCTCCGAGTACGGGCGCGGCGGGACCTGGTCCTGGAGGCCTTCCAGCTCGGCGCGGAACTCCTCGGGGAGGAAGTTCGCCATGATCGACAGCAGCTGCCCGACCTTGATGAAGAGGCCCTGGAGCTCGAGGATGGTCGCGTAGACGCGCTTGGCGTTCGCCTTGTGGACGGCCTTGATGTTCTGGTCGCGATACGCGCGCCCGAAGAGCTTCGCAGCCCAGAACAGCGTGAGGTAGCTGAAGATCACCTGGAACGTGGTCGTGTACGCGCGCACGAACCGCCAGCGGTTGGCGCCGCGCTTGCGAAACTCGACGGGAGGCTCCGGCGGCTTCACGGTCCTCGCGATGCTACCGAGCGCCGGCGGGCACCCGCTCGGCCTCGCGGGCGTCTGCGTGACGCGGTTCTTCTCGCGCGCGCCCGGCCCGGCTTCGGGAGGCGGCGCTCCAGACGCGCCGGAAGGCACGACGTCGGGCGGCGGAGAGGAGGCCATGACGGGCGCGATCCTACCCGTCCCCGGCGGCCAGGGCGAACAGCGCGTCGTGGGCGATGGGCCGTGCGGCGCGGATGGCCGCATTATCGCGTGTAGGATGCACGCGATTCGTGAGCAGCACGACCACCGCCTCGGCGTCGGGGTCGATCCACAAGCTCGTGCCGGTGAACCCGAGATGACCGAACGTGCGTGGTCCCGCGCGCGCGCCCGCGGTCGAGCCGCCGCCTTCGCTCTTCCCGTCGAAGCCGGCGCGGAGCGTGCCGCCGGGGCGCGGCTTCACGAGCCACTCGAGGTCGTCGTCGGTGGCGAGAGGCCCGCGGCCGCGCGCAATGGCGTCGAGCGCCGCGACGCCGAACGAGAGGACGGCGGCGACGGTCCCGAACATGCCGGCATGGCCACATGCTCCGGCGCCACGGAGCGCGAACGCGTTCTCGTCGTGCACGCGACCGCGGATCTCGCCGCCGCGCCACGCAACGACCTCGGTCGGAACCACGCGCTCACCGAAGCGAACGCGATCGCCGAGCGCCTCGAGCGCGCGCGCGGAGCCGAGCGTCTCGCCGAGTCCGAGCGGCTCGACGACCAACTTCGCGAGGACCGCGCCGACGTCGGTCGCTCCCGTTTCGCGAACCAGCGCCTCGCCGGCGAGGACGTAACCGAGGTCGCTGTACACGGGCGCGAACCCGGAGCGCGGCACGTCTCCCTTCGCGTCGGGCCGTCTCGCACGTGCGGCTTCGTTGAGTGCTTCATCAAGCACGACCGCCCGGCCTTCCTGCAGAGGACGGAAGAGCGGGAGGTTCGCCTCGAGGCCGGCGCGATGCGCGAGGAGGAGCTCGACGGTCGCGCTCGCCGACGGAGTCCCGCGCGCAGCGGCGAGGATCGCCCCTATTTCCAGGGCTCGCAGCGATCGGCCGCGGGTCTCGCTGCGCGCGATCGCCATCGCGGTGAGCGGCTTCGTGAGGCTCGCGAGATCGAAGAACGCGTCGGTATCCCCACCTGCCGAAAGCTCCCACTGGCCGTCGGCGCGACGCGCCGCCCACCCGGCGGCGGCGTTCGGCGCGACGCCATCGGCGACGAGCCGGGCGGCGACGCCGGCCGCGCCGGCGGAACTTCGCAC
>JAYTZB010001439.1:0-2110 GCA_043742085.1 Polyangiaceae bacterium | reverse complement strand
CGGTTCCGGAAGTTTCTGCAAGGAGCGATGGCGGTGTGAAGCGACTCGCCGCCGCGCTCGCGCTGGTGCTCCTCGCCGCTTGCTCGAAGCCGGCCCCCGCCCCCGACGAGGCGACCCTCCGCGCCGACGACAAGCGCGAGCTCGAAGGTGTCATCGCGATCGACGTGCGCGCGTCGATGGCCATGCGGGACGCCGACGACGCGACGCGCACGGGGGATGCCGGCGCGGCGAGCCTCGCCGTGACGAGCCGAGCCGTTCCGGCGGTCGATGAAGCGCTGCGCGCCGCCGAGAGCGCCTCGATCAAGACAGCGTGGGGCAAGGCCAAGCGTGACGACCTCGCGGCCATCCTCCGCGACCGCAAGGCCGAGATGCCGAAGTACGACGAGGCCGTGAGGAGCAACGACCCCGAGAAGATGCTCGCGGCGATCCAGGCGCAGGCGGCGATCGAGCGGCGCGCGCTCACCACGGTCTCCGCGGTCCAGGAAGGACGCTGACGCCCGCGCGCGCGCGCCGAGTCGCGCTAAGCTCGGTTTCTACCGTGCGCGTCCTCGTCATCGACAACTACGACTCGTTCACCTGGAACCTCGTCCAGTACCTGGGCGAGCTCGGCGTCGAGTCCGTGGTCGTGAAGAACGACGCCATCGACGTGGCTGGCATCGCGGAGCACGCGCCCGACGGCGTCCTGATCTCGCCAGGCCCCTGCACGCCGAACGACGCCGGCATCTCGCTGGCGGCGGTCGCCGAGGTGACGGCACCGGTGCTGGGCGTCTGCCTCGGTCATCAGGCGATCGGTCAGGCGTTCGGCGGCAAGGTGATCCGCGCCGACCGTCTCATGCACGGACGGGTCTCGCCGATCTTGCACGATGGTACCGGGGTCTTCGCCGGCCTCCCCTCACCGTTCGAGGCCACGCGCTACCACTCGCTCATCGTCGAGCGCGCCACGCTGCCCGACTGCCTCGCGATCACCGCGTGGACGGCGGAGGGCGAGATCATGGGCGTCCGCCACAAGGAGCGCGCGGTCGAGGGCGTGCAGTTCCATCCCGAGAGCATCCTGACCACCCACGGCAAGGAGCTGCTCGGCAACTGGGTCCGCATGCTCGGCGGCGCCCGTGGCTGACGTACGCGCGGCCGGCGAAGCGGCAAGCGTGGCGCATCCGCCCTTTGCCGAGGTGTTCTCGTGGATCGAGGCGCGCTCGCTGACGCCGGCCCGGGTCACGGCTGCGTTCGGTGCCGTGCTGAGCGGCGCGTGGACGCCGGTGCAGATCGGCGCGTTCGCCGCTGCGCTGCGCATGCAGGGCGAATCGGCGGAGACCATCGTCGCGGCCGCCGAGGCGCTGCGTGCCGTGATGACGTCGGTCGATCACGATCACGTCGAGGTCGTCGACACGTGCGGTACCGGCGGCGACGGCGCGCACACCCTGAACGTCTCGACGGCCGCGGCCATCGTGCTGGCCGGCGCCGGCTGCTACGTCGCGAAGCACGGCAACCGCTCGGTCTCGAGCCGCTGCGGGAGCGCCGACGTCGTCGATGCGCTCGGGATCCCGCTCGACATCGAGCCTGCGCGACAGCACGAGGTGTTGCGCTCGGCGCGCATCGCGTTCCTGATGGCGCCCGCGCATCATCCCGCGCTCCGGCACGCGGCGCAGGCGCGACGCGAGCTCGGGCTACGCACCATCTTCAATGCGCTCGGGCCGCTCGTGAATCCCGCGCGCGCGACCCACCAGCTGGTGGGCGTCTACGACGATGCGCTGCGGCCCGTGATGGCGACCGCGCTCGGACGCCTCGGCGTGAAGCGCGCGTGGGTGGTCCGCAGCGAGGACGGCCTCGACGAGATCAGCCCGTCGCGAGCGACGCGCGTGAGCGTGCTCGAGAACGGCACGGTGACCGAGCTTGTGGTCTCGCCTGCCGACTTCGGTATCGCCCCGATCGATCTCGATGCGCTTCGTGGAGGAGATGCCCCCGGCAATGCCGCAGCCATCGTCGCGATCCTCGCGGGCGACGACCATCCCGCGCTCTCGGCGGTGATCCTCAATGCGGCCGCCGCGCTCTCGCTCGTCCGCGGACACGACCTCAAGACCTGCGCGGAGGAGATCCGCGCGGTCATCGCCAC
>JAYTZB010001438.1:0-2398 GCA_043742085.1 Polyangiaceae bacterium | reverse complement strand
CGAGGAGTCCACGTTCTACAGCGACTCGTACACCGATCTCCCGCTGCTCGAGGCGGTCCGTGAGCCGGTGGTGATCAATCCGGATCCGCGGCTCGAGCGCGTCGCGAAGAAGCGACGCTGGCGGATCGAGTCGTGGTGACGGGCGCTCAGCTCGGCGGCGCGCCGAAGAGGCGGTGGACCATCGAGCTCACGGCCTCGCGCGAGAACGGCTTCGAGAGGCAGCGGTTTCGGTTCACGCGCAGGAACTCCTCGGAGCGTGGCGAGAACGCGCCGCCGGTGAGGAACACGATGCGCTCGGCGAGCGAGGGCGAGCGCGCCGCCACCTGCTCGAAGAAGTCCATGCCGCTCATGTTCGGCATCATGAGGTCACAGAAGATCACGTCGTAGGCCTCGTCCGCGGACGCGATGCGCTGGAACGCCGCGCGCGCATCGGTCTCGAGGGTCACGTCGTGCTCGCTGGAGAGGATGCGCCGGATCGCCTTGCCGATCGCCGCCTCGTCGTCGACCACCAGCACGCGCGCGCGCCGCGCCGCCGGCGACGTGGGTGCCCGCAGCGCAGCCGCGGGAAGGGGCGCCGGCGCGACGGACGGCGTCGTCGCGTCGGCCGACGGCAGCGAGACGCGGAAGGTCGTTCCCTTGCCGACCGTGCTCTCGACGTCGATCTCACCGCCGAGGGAGGTCACGATGCTCTGACAGACGGCGAGACCGAGGCCCATCGCCGAGTTCTCGAGCGGCGTGGTGAAGAAGGGATCGAAGATGCGATCGATCTTCTCCGGCGGGATGCCCGGCCCGTCGTCCGTCACCTCGGCGACCGCGCGGCCCATCGCATCGGTGCGCGTGGTGAGGACGATGGTGTGCAGCGAGGCTCCGCCGTCGCCGGTGGCCTGCGCGGCATTGAGGAGGAGGTTCATGAAGACGCGCGCAAGCTGGCCTTCTTCGGCGCGGACGCGCGGAGTCCGGCCGTACTCGCGCCGCACCGTGGCATGGTGACGAACGGCATGAGCGGTCATGCGAAGGGCATCCTCGATGGCGCTCGTGACCTCGATCGGCAGCTCGATGGCGTCGGCGCCGCGGCTGAAGTGACGGAGGTCCTCGATGGTGCGTCGAACGCGCTCGGCGCCTTCGCTTGCGTCCTCGAGCGCGCTCACGAGCTCCGCGATCTCCTCGCGCGAGGCCTTCGGGTTTCCGCGAAGCCCATCGAGCACGAACTGCACGTTGGCGACGACCGTGGCGAGCGGATTGTTGATCTCGTGCTGCATGCCGGCCGCCATGGTGCCGATGGCGGCGAGGCGCTCCGTCATGCCGAGCCGGCGCTCGAGCAGACGGCGCTCACCCACGTCGCGGAACACCATGACCCGGCCCAGCGCGCCGCCGGTGTCGAGCATGATGGGAGCGACGCTGCCCTCGATGTGAAGGAGCGCCCCGAACGCCGGCTCGCCACCGGGCGTGGCGCTCGCCGCGAGCGCGAGACGCGCGCCGCGGGGGAAGCTGGTGACGGACGGCGGCGATGCCGCGCTCGTCTCGAACGGCACGGCACCGCCGCGCGCGTCGACGAGGCGGACCACCTCGTCCAGCTTCTTCCCGATGCACGGCTTCGCGGTGACGTCGAGGAGGGCCTCGGCCGCGCGATTGAGGAAGGTGACGCGATCCTCGGCGTCGGTGGTGAGGACCACGTCACCGATCGACTGGAGCGTCGTGGAGAACCACTGCTCGCGCGCGGCGAGCGCTTGTTCGAGGCCGGCCTGGTGCAGGGCGATCTCGACGGCGATGCGGAGCTCACTCGCATTGAACGGCTTCTTGAGATAGCCGAGCGGTGCGGTCTGCTTCGCTCGCTGCAGCGTGGCGTCGTCGGCGGAGCCCGTGAGATAGACGACGCGTAGGGCGTGCCGCTCACGGAGGAGCTGCGCGGTCTCGATGCCGTCGAGGTCGCCATCGAGCCCGACATCCATCAGGACGAGCGCGAAGCGCTGCCTTGCGGCGGCGTCGAGCGCACGAAGACCCGACGACGCGATCTCGGGGACGAGATACCCCGCACGGAGGAGAACTTCGCGGACGCTCTCGGCGACGTCCGGGTCGTTTTCCACGATGAGGATCGTGGCGGACATCCAGGCCATGGTCGCGCGCGCGAGCGCATTGGGCAAGCCTTGAAAAATGGTAGCGTTCGCTTCGTGAGCGTCGATTTCGTGTTCGAGTTACCGCTGCCGTTGATCGACGAGACGCTCACGCGAGCGCTCGCGGAGGACCTCGGGGCCGGCGACGTCACCACCGAGGCATGCGTTCCCGAGGACGCGCTGGCGACGGCGCACGGCGTGGCGCGAAAATCGATCGTGGTGAGCGGTATCCCGGTCGCGCGACGGGTCTTTGCCCTCGTGGATCCAGGGCTGCGCTTTGCGGCGAA
>JAYTZB010001437.1:0-1891 GCA_043742085.1 Polyangiaceae bacterium | reverse complement strand
GTGACGGTGGTGGTCTGGTTGCTCATGATGTTCTCCGGGTTCACTCAGCAGCGCTGGTCGAAGCGTTATTTTCTTTGGCCGGAACGATGGTTCCGTCCTTGGTCTTCTTCCCGAGCTTCACGATCCCCTTGGGGGCGGGCTCGGGCTCCATCGGGCGTCCGGCGTGGGGCACGTAGGCCTGCAGCTTGGCGCGCAGCTCCTCGAGCTGGGCGATGAACGCCGGATCCTGGACGCGCGCGCCGCTCACCTGCTTCGCCTTGAGCTCGAACAGCTCGAGGCGCTTCTGGTCGATGGCGTGCTCGAGCTGGTGCTCGCGCTTGCTCGAGTCCTCGAGGCGTTCCTCGTGGAGCTTCAGAGCGTGGGTGTACGTCTTCACGCGGATCTTGATGGACCCGGCCGGCTTGTTCGCGTCGATGTCGTGGAGCGCCGCGTACGGCGTCTTCGACTTCTCGATGATGGAGTCGATGAGCCCGTAGATGGGCGCGTCGTGACCGCACTTGAACGACGAGAGGTCGAGGACGACCACGTTCGGGTGGTGCGCCGCGAAGACCGCGCCCCACACCTTCTGCGCGCTGTTGACCGAGTAGTTCTCCGGCCACACGTGATTCAGCTCGAGCGGGGACTTCATCTTCCCGCTCTCGAGCTCCTCCTTGAAATACCGATCGAGGTATTCGCGCTGCTTGGGAATCGAGCGGAGTGAGAGGATCGGATATCCGCGGACCTGGAACTCCTCGGGAATGCCGTGGTTCAGGCCGGGATCGGAGTGATAGGGACGCGCGAGGAGGAGGATCGCGACGCGGTCCTCGGCCTCGACGGTCTCGAGGATGGCGCGGCCCTTGTCCTGGAGATCGTTCTCGAAGATGGTCAGCGCCTTCCAGGCTTCGCGGCAGGCGTGATCGTTCTCGTCCTCGGTGATCCCGAGGCGCGGGCCGAAGGTCTCGAAGAGACGCTTCGCCATGAGGTTCGGCTCGACGAACGACACGGCGGGATCGATGAACTCGATGCCGCGCGTCGCGAAGAAGTCGACCTCCTTGGTGAAGGCCGCCTTCATGACGTCGGGTGCGCCGGCGACGATGGGGCAGGACGCGTTGTCCATCGTGTCGGAGACGAAGTTGCCGACGTGCGTGATGATCGGGAAGAAGATGTACTTGAGCGGCTTCTTCTCGGTGTGCTGGTGGAAGAGCAGGTTGTGGACGTGCGCCTGCGCGACCTTCGACGGGTAGCACGGGTCGATCGAGCCGTACTTGCCGCCCTCGATCCACATCTCCTCGGTGGTCTCGTCGGAGAACACGACGTTCTGCTTCGGGATCCCGAGGGCCTCGAGGTACGTCCGGAAGAACGGCGCCGTCGAGTAGATGTTGAGCACGCGCGGGATGCCGATGCGGACGCGGCGGCGCGCGGTCCACGCTTCCTTCGAGGAGCGCTTGAACGGGCGCGTGATCGGGACGCGGCGCTGGCCGAGGATGCCCTTCCGGACCTCGACGTCCTTGATGGGTGAGCCTTCTTCGGGCTGCGGCGACGGCACGTAGAAGTGCATGAACGCGCGCTTGGCCTCGTAGTCGACCATGTTCGGGAACTGCTGCGCCGTCTTCTTGCGGTCGGCGACGAGCTGGAGCATCGCCTCCTTCGACTCGACGGTGCCCTTCTCGCAGGAGAAGCCGGCGATGTAACGGCTGGTGCGGCCGTCCTGGGTCTTCGTGTCGATGAACGTGCGCTTGCACTCGTTCGGACAGAAGTGACAAACCGTCTCTTCGTCGTTCTTCGAGACGTACTCGAGCGCGATCGCCTGATCGAGGCCGATGAACGTCGAGCTGCCCTTGCGCTTGACGACGCGGAGCGTCTCCATGGCGGCGCCGATCGCGCCGGCCTCGCCAGTGTGCGGGTGCACGAA
>JAYTZB010001436.1:0-3976 GCA_043742085.1 Polyangiaceae bacterium | reverse complement strand
GACACCGGTCCCGGCGTCGATCCGGCGATCCGCGAGCGCATCTTCGAGCCCTACTTCACGACGAAGACGCAGGGTCCCGTGAAGGGCACCGGCCTCGGGCTGTCCACCGTGCATGGCATCGTCGATTCGCACGGCGGCATCATCGACGTGGACGACAACCCGCCGCGCGGCGCGGTCATGCGCGTGCTCCTGCCGTGCGCGCCGTGCTCCCCGCGTCCGATCGGTGCGCCGCGTGAGCCGTCCGATGCCGCCGTTGCGCCCGAGAAGGTCGGCGCCGGACGACTGCCTTGGCGATGTTCACCGAACGGCAAGACGAGGTGTCGTCACCGGCAGCGCGCTCGACGACGAGGCGAAGTCGATGCTGGCGCTGGGGATCCGCGGCTTCCTCGCGAAGCCTTACGACGACGAGCAGCTCGTCCTGAGCATCGAGACGCTGGGCGTCGGCCCGATGCCGGCTTGATCGGCGACGAGCTCGTGGCCTCGGACTGAGCTCCTGGGGAGATCTTGCCGCACGACGGCGTAGGATGCCCGCATGAAGCGGTCTCTCCTCGCGCTCGCGGCCTTCGGCTCGGTCATCGTGGCTTGCGGCGGCTCGATGCCGTCGATCCCGACGGGCACCCCGTCGCGCGCCTCCGGACAGAGCTCCTTGATGGACAAGACCGTGGCCGGGCAGAACAAGTGCAACCCGAAGAGCGCGGACCGTCCGTTCATCATCGAGTGGGACGCGACCGACCTCTCGCAGTTCGAGTCGGTCACGAGCAACGACATCGTGTTCGTCCGGTACGAGGGCTGCGAGCTGCACGTCATCGACTCGTGCCGCAACGACTCGGTCAAGGGCTCGCTCGGCGCGTACAAGAGCGTCGACTGGACGAGCGGCTCGGTCGAGAAGATGGACATCTCGAACGAGGGCGAGCTCTACGCGAAGCTGCCCCTCGGCGCCGCGACGCTGGGGGGGCGTGTGTCGGCCGGCGAGCAGTTCCACATGGAATACTTCGTCAGCGGTGTCCGCACCGCGACGCGTCCCGTCGTGTACCGCGCCGACCTCGACACCGTCGCCGGCTGCAAGGGCGCGACGCACTTCGTGTACGCCTACCAGCTCGGCGCGTTCGCGCTCGGCAGCAAGAAGAACATCAACGCCGAAGCCAGCGCCACGGTGTGGGGCTTCGGCGGCGGCGGATCGTCGAAGCAGGCGAACGCCGCCGAGAAGCGCGCGGGCGTCCTCGAGTCGTGCCGCGGCGAGAGCGCGAAGGAGACGCAGACGTGCAAGGCGCCCATTCGCCTCAGGCTCCGCGAGATTGACGGCGGCTCCGACCCCGACGCGAAGGCGGCGGTAGCGCCGGAGACCCCGGACGCGCTCAACCTCGCCGGCAAGGTCGACGCGAAGATGAAGCGCAACGAGAAGGCGCAAGGCCACGTCGACGCGGCGCGCGCCAAGAGCAACGCCCGCGACGGCAAGGGCTGCATCGCCGAGCTCAACGCTGCCGACAAGCTCGATCCACGTCCCGGCGTCGTGTCGACGAACCCGGGCTCGTACTGGTCCAGCATGCGCGCCAACTGCCTCATGATGGCGGGCCAGTGTCCCGCCGGCCGCCAGCTGATGCGCAAGTACATGGAGGCAAACATGAGCGCGCAGATGGGCCCCGAGGCCATCGACACGCACGTGGACGCGGTGGCCGGAATGATGTGCCAGGGCGGGAATCTCACGCCGCGCGATCAGCTCCTCCAGGCGAACAACGCGCTGCGCGTCGGCGGTCAGACCAAGAAGGACCCTGCGTACTGCAACCAGAGCTACGAGCGCGTGAAGAAGGCGTCGGCGGCGGTCACGCCGAACGGCCCCGACGACGTCATGGTGACCTCGGCGCAGCAGACCGACCAGGAGCTCGCGGCAGCGCATTGCCTGTCGCGCGCCGGCGACTGCGCTGCGGCGTGGACCATGCTGAAGCAGTCCAAGATGGGCACGATGGCGAACGCGGCGATGTACAAGAACTACTTCCCGCACTGCAAGGACTACACGCCGCCGGCACCGCTGACGTCTGGACCGCACGCCGACCCGGCCGCCGCGCAGGCCGCCGCCTCTGCCGCGATGACCTCTGCCTCGCAGAAGATGTACAAGAAGGACGGGAGCTGCCTCGCCGACCTCGACACCTACGACAAGTCGCTCGGCGAGCCTGCGCAGCGGTCCACCAACGCGAGCTCCCCGGTCGCGCAGATCCGCTCCATCTGCCTGATGCTCTCGTCGCGCTGCGACGAGGGTGAGCGCCTCCAGCGCGCATCACTCGCGCAGAAGAAGGTGTCCTCGAATATCGTCGACCTCAACGTGAAGTCGCTTCGTTCCGACTGGTGCAAGTAGCGAGTGTTTCACGGAGTGTTTCACGGAGTGCGTCACGGCATCGGGTGCTTCACGGCATCGGGTGCGCGGCGAAGAAGTCGGCGACCGCGCTGCTGGTATCGAGATTGAGCGACAGGTTCGGGCCGTACGGGAGCTGATCGCCGCTCGGCCACTGGTGGCCGCCGCCGGTGACGGTGCACAGCTCGACGTCGGCGCCCGCCGTGCAGCCGCTCCACTTCGTGCAGGAGACGTCGCCCTTCGTGAAGACCACGGTACCGGCACCCGCCGGGCATCCGTTCAAGGTCTTGAAGGCGTCGACAGAGGCGCTGACCGGCTTTGCATTGCCGGCGCCGCCGCCGTCGTACGGGACGAGCAGATCGTTCGTGCCGTGGACGTGGAAGAGCGGCACGGGCCGCGCCGGCTTGCAGGCGCTCACGTCCAGGCGGAGCCCGCCGGACACCGGCGCGACGGCCGCGATCTTGTCCGATAGATCACACGCGAGGCGGTACGAGAGGAAGCCGCCGTTGGAGAAGCCGGTAGCGAACGTCCGCTTGGCGTCGATGCAATACTCGCCGGCGACGGACGTAATCATGGCGCGGGTGAAGGAGACGTCGTCCACCGCGTCGGTCACGGCTTGCCCGCAGCAATCGCCGGCGTTGAAGCTCGAGCCGATGCCGGAGGGGTAGGCGACGATGAGCCCGCGCGCATCGGCGGTGGCCGAAAAATGGGTCGCCGTGGCGATCTGCGCGGCGGTCATGGTGTAGCCGTGGAACAGGAAGACGAGGGGCGTGCGCTTCGTCGCGTCGTAGCCCGCGGGGACGTGCAGGTCGAACGCGCGTGCCTTGCCGTCCACGGTCAGCATCACGGACCGGTCACCCGTCGCGCCGGTCTTTCCCGTGCACGTCGGCGACGTGTCCACCGCAGCGTCGATGCCGGCCCCATCGCCGCGTCCGTTCGCGCTGCCGTCCGCATTGGCCGCGCCGCCCTCGGTGCCATCGCCGTTGCCCGGCCCGACGCCGGTGCCACCTTCGTCGCCGGCAGCGACGCCGCTGCCGTCGGTCCCGCACGCCGACGCCGACAGCGTCATCGCGACGAGGAGTGCGAGCGCCGACGGAAACACTGCCGACCGCGCTCCGAACCTCATCCGCATCACGCGGACGTAGCACGGCGGCGGATCGCTCGCGACCGTGCTCGAGCTTTCGAGGCCGCGTCGGCGTAGGCTCTTTTGTCGAGGTCCGAAAATGGCCAGCGTGCATGACCGAGATCGACGACGGTCTGTCTCGACCAAGGAGCCCCGATGACCACGACGCACTGCTTCGTCCTCGATCGCCTCGTCACGCCCATCGGCACCATGCTGGTGGTGACCGATCGCGAGGGCGCTCTCCGCGCGCTCGATTGGGAAGACTACGAAGAGCGGATGCACCGCCTGCTGCGCCTTCATTACGGCAAGAACGGCGTCGTCCTCGAGGAGGGACGAGCGCCAGCCGCGGTCCGTAGCGCGATCGAGGCCTATTTCGACGGCGATCTGTCGGCCATCGAGGCGCTCGCCGTCGCGACTGGGGGCACCGTCTTCCAGCGTGAGGTATGGGCCGCGCTGCGAGCCATCCCCGCCGGCGATACGCTCAGCTACGGCGCGCTCGCGAAGAA
>JAYTZB010001435.1:0-3263 GCA_043742085.1 Polyangiaceae bacterium | reverse complement strand
CAGCAGGCGGAGCAGCGGGAGGGGCCATACGCACCGGTATTTGTAGCCCGGCGGGCTCCATCGTGGTGCGTCAAACTGCGAGTTTTTGTCGTTCGTCTGGTAGGTTAGAGATCGAATGTCCGACCGCGACGACTCGCTTCGCGTCGACAGCACCGGGGCGGTCCATCCGCTCGGTCGCGCCGCGAGCCAGCAGCTTCGTGGCAAGGCCGGAGAGTGGCGTCTCATCGCCAGCCCCAAGGAGCTCATCGTCGCGCGCAGCATGACGTGGGGCGACGCGGTGCTGAAGCTCGCGGGTGAGATCCGCACCCCAGGTGCGCTCTGTGACATCGTCGCGCTCGCCTCGCAGTCGGGTTGGCGCGGAGAGCTGATCGTCCTCGCGGAGGCCGGCAATCGCTCGTTCTATTTCGAGGGCGGCACCATCATCGCGGCGACGACGACCGTCCCCGAGGAGCGGCTCGGGGAGACGCTCTATCGCTTCGGTGTCATCACGCGCGAGCAGCTCGAGACCATCGTGCGCGCCACCGGCGAGACGGGAAAGCGCCTCGGCGAGGTGGCGGTCGAGACCGGCTTCGTCACCGCCGAGAAGCTCTTCTCGATGATGGCCCAGCAGGTCGAGGAGGTCTTCTTCGCGGCCGTGCACGTGAGCGAAGGCGCGTTCTATTTCTTCGATCGCTTCGACGAGAAGAACATCCTCCGGCGCCACAGCCTCAACGCCGGCGGGCTCCTCATGGAAGCGGCGCGGCGCATGGACGAGATGCGGTTCTTCCGCGAGAAGGTGCCGAACGATCAGTACGTGCCGGTGCCGGCCGCCGGAAAGAAGCCCGCCGACGACCTCGTGACGGTCTTCGACCAGTGCGACGGCAAGAAGACCATCGCGGACATCGGTCGCGCGACCGGGCGCCTCGAGTTCGACGTCACGCGCGCGGTCTTCCAGCTCGTCTCGAGCGGCTGCGTCACGGTGATCGCGCCGCGGCCGCGCGGCCCGGAGGCCATCGTCGAGACCTTCAACCCCGCGCTCCATGCCGTGCACGACCGCTGCGATGCCGCAGGCAAAGGCGCCGACCTCCGTGACGGACTCGGTCGTTTCGCGACGGGCGGCGGCGTGTACGATCCTCTCTTCATGGGGGCAGGACCGCTGCAGGATGGAACGCTCAAGCCGGATCGCATCGCGCGCAACATCGCGGCGCTCGCCGGCGAGGATGCCGATGCGTGGCTCGTCGAGCTGCTGAACGACTACGTCGGCTTCGCGCTGTTCCAGGCGGAGTCTATCCTTTCTCGTGACGCGCAGGCGAAGCTGCTCGCGGACGTCATGGAGATGTTGAAGCCGCTCCGGCCCGCGGAATCGTCGTTCCCCGAGCAAGGCCCGCGGTCCCGAGGTGCGGCGTGATCACATCGAACGGTAAATCGAGCTATCCGCCGAACGGAAAATCCAGCCATCCGCCGAAGACGGCGAGCGTTGCGCCGCCGTCCTCCCCAGACGCGCGCGACGCCCGCGGCTTGCGAAAGCGAAAGCGCCTTCGCAAGGAGGAGATCGTCGCGGAGGCGACGCGTCTCTTCGCCGAGCGCGGCTACGAAGGCGCCAGCATGGGCGACCTCGCAGAGCGCGTCGGCCTCCGTAAGGCGTCGCTGTTCCACCACTTCCCGAGCAAGGACGTCCTCTACGCGACGGTGCTCACCGAGCTGATGACCGGCGTGAAGGCGGCGATCCTCGGCGCGGCGATGTCCGAGGGCTCATTCGCGGAGCGGCTCGACGCGCTCACCGACGCGCTCACGTCGACGCTCGGCGCGCAGCCGCACGCGGCGCGGCTGCTCGTCCGCGAGGCGATGGACTGGGGTCCCGTCATGAAGGAGAGCCTCGGTCGCACCGTCAACGACGTCCTCGCGGCGTCGCTCGAGTTCGCGAAATCGGGACAGCGTGAGGGCGTGTTCAACCCCGAGCTCGACCCGACCCACCTCATCGTGACGATGATCGGCATCCACTTCATGCCGTTCGTGATCGGCGACATCGTCGAGAAGTTCACGGGGACGTCGCCCTTTCATGCGGCGTTCGTCGAGGAGCGCAAGGCGGCGGTGCGCATGCAAGTGCGCGACCTGATCCTCGTCTCCCGGGCGAAGAAGTAGCCTCTAGAACCGACCGTGCCGGCCCTTGCCGGCCCCGAAGGACTCGGCACCGGCGGCCGCTTCGCCGGTCGAGAGCGACGTCATGCCGAGCCGGAACTCGTTGGCGAGCGCCTCTTCCAGCGGCACATCCAGCGACGCGTACGCGCTCTCCCGGTCGCCGCGCATCGTCGCCTGCGGGAAGCGCGCGATCTCGGCGGCGAGCGCCTCTGCAGCCTGGCGCGAGGTCCCGTTGGGCACGACGCGGTTCGCGAGGCCCATCGCCAGGGCCTCGTCGGCGTGCACGGCACGACCGGTGAGGATGAGATCGAGCGCGCGCGACAGTCCGACGAGGCGCGGGAGGCGCACCGTTCCGCCGTCGATGAGGGGGACGCCGAAACGCCTGCAGAATACACCGAATACCGCGTCCTCCTCGACCACCCGGAGATCGCAGAGGAGGGCGAGCTCGAGACCGCCGGCGACGGCATGACCCGCCACCGCCGCGATGATCGGCTTCGAGAGCAGGATGCGTGACGGGCCCATCGGCGCGTCGCCGTCCGCGGAGAGCACGTTGGTGTCCGTGCCGCGCGCGAAGGCACCGAGGTCGGCGCCGGCGCAGAACGTCCCGCCATCGCCGAAGAGCACGGCGACGCGTGCTTCATGGTCGATGTCGAACGCGCGGAAGGCATCGGCGAGGGCCTGCGCCGTGGTGCGATCGACCGCGTTCCGGACCTTCGGACGGTCCAGCACGATGGTGGTGACGAAGCCGTTCTTCTCGCTTCGAACGGTCATGCTCCGCCGCGCCGTCGCAGGACGGTGTAGAGCGCGATGCCCGCCGCCACCGACGCGTTGAGCGAGCCGATCGGTCCCTTCATGCCGAGCTTCGCGAGCTGCGTGCACGCCTTCTTCACGGGACCGCGGAGACCCTTGCCCTCCGCGCCGACGACGAGGACCAAGGGTCCGCTGGCGGTGACGTCCTCGACGAGGTGCTCGGCGTGCGCGTCGAGCCCGATCACGGTGGCGCCCGCCTCGCGGAGCTGCTCCATGGCGCGCGGTAGCGCCGAGACGCGGCAGAGCAGCGCGTGCTCGACGGCGCCTGCCGATGCGCGGAACGTGGCGGGGGTGAGCGGCGCCGCGTGGTGCTCGGGCCAGATCACGCCGGTCGC
>JAYTZB010001434.1:0-2705 GCA_043742085.1 Polyangiaceae bacterium | reverse complement strand
GCGTTGCAGCGAGCCGACGAGCTCGGAAAGCGCGCCGAGTACCTGGCCTTCATGCTGGCGACGGAGGCCTATGCCATCCAGATCGGCAACATCGTCGAGATCCTGAAGCCGCTGCCGATCACCGAGGTACCACGCGCGGATCCCGAGGTGGTGGGCGTCATGAGCGTGCGCGGTCGCCTCGTCACCGTCGTCGATCTGAAGCGGCGCTTCCGTCTCACGCGCTCGTTCACGATGGACAAGAAGAGCCGCATCTTGCTGGTCGATGCCGCCGGCGAGCTCATCGGCCTCCTCGTCGACGAGGTGCTCCAGGTCTATCGGCTCGCCGAGAGCGAGGTCGAGCCGCCGCACGTGCTCGGCACCGATCAGCCTCCGCACGTCGTCGGCCTCGGCCGGCCGCCGGGCGGCGCAGTGCTCCTGCTGCTCGACCTCGCGCCGCTGTTCCTGGACTGATCGCAACCACCCATGCATCCCCTCCATGCCTAGGCAACGCCACGACCCCACGAAGAACCTCGTCGGCTTCCTCGTCGGCGACGTGGCCTATGCCGTGCGCATCGAGGCGGTGCGCGAGATCGTCAACCCGCTCGACATCATCGAGCTGCCGCGGGCTCCCATCGCGGTGAAGGGCGTCGCGTCGTTCCGCGGTGACGTCGTACCGGTCGTCGACCTGCGCGTGCGGTTCGCCCTCGCTCCGAGCGGCTCGATCCGTAAAAACAAGTGGATCGTCATCGACGTCGCGCCGAAGCCGAAGACCAATCCGCACGAGCCCACGCCGCGTGCGCCGGCGGGTCGATACGTCGCCCTCGTCGTCGACTCGGTGACCGAGGTCTTCGGAACGGGCGGCGAGGCCATCCGTCCCGCGCCCACGCTCGGCGCCGGTGACGACGTGCGCGGGATCGAGGGCGTGGCGAGCTACGGCGGCGGTCTCGTCTTCGTGCTCGACGTCGGCGCGTTCAGCGCGCTCGCCGAGGCCGTCGCTCGCGACATGCCGTCGTCGTCGCCGTCGCCATTCGGAGCTTCATGAGCGAGCGCGTCACGAGCGTCCGCGCTCGCCTCGCGGATCCCGAGCCCGAGGTGCGCCGCGTCGCGACGCAGGAGATCCCGGGCCTGCCCGCTCCCGAGTCGTGCGATCTCCTCCTCCTCGCGCTCGCCGACGTCGACTGGCGCGTTCGCAAGGAGGCCGCGAGCATCGCGGCGCGCGTCGAGCCTCGCACCGCTGTCGTGTTCGCCGTCGCGCGCGCGCTGGGCGAGCGCGACGACATCGGGCTGCGCAACGCCGCCGTCGAGGCGCTCGTGTCGATCGGTCCGGATGCGGTCCCCGGCGCCGTCGATGCGCTGTCTCGTCTCGATGCCGACGGCCGCAAGCTCGCGGTGGAGATGCTCGCCGGCGCGCCCACGCTGTCCGGCATGCGCGCGCTCGCGAAGTGCCTCGCCGATCCCGACGGCAACGTGGTGGTCGCTGCCGCCGAGGGCCTCGGTCGCGCGCACCTCGCCGGCGACGAGGCGCGTGAGCTCGCGTCGACCGCGCTGACGTCACTGCTCGCGACCGGGGAGACCCCCGCGCGCCTCGCCGCGCTCGAATCACTGCGCAACCTCGACGAGGTCGTGCCGTGGAGCGCGCTCGAGCCGCTCCTCGGCGACCCGCTCCTGCGCCGACCCGCCATCGCCGCCGCAGGCGGGAGCACGACGCCGCGCGTGGTGCGCGCACTCGCCGAGGCGTGCGCGGATCCCAGCGCGACGCTCTCGCTCGAAGCCACCATCGCGCTGGGACGCAGCATCGAAGAGGCCTGGGGCGACGACGACCTCCTCGACGTCGCTGCGAAGACGCTGCGGGCATCGTCGCAAGCCCGCGCGCGCCTTCGCGAGCTCGCGAAGGGAAGAGACGTCGACGCGGCCGCCCGAGGCGCCGCCATCCTCGCGCTCGGGCTCGTGCGTGATCCGGATGACGTCGCGCTCATCGCCGACGCCCTCGCCGACGACGCCACTGCCGATCGCGCGGAGGCCGCGCTCCGTCTCTACGGACAGGAGGCGGTGGAACCGCTGCTCGTCGCGGGAAGAACCGGCGCGCCGTCGCTGCGCGGGGCCACCATCTCGATGCTCCCGCAGCTGGCCGTCGGCACCGCGGGCGCCGCCGGTCCGCGCGAAGGGGAGGGGCTCGCCGCCGTCCGCGACGCGCTCACGGATCCATCGTCGGACGTGGTCGCGCCGGCGTTGAAGAGCCTCGCCATCGTCGGTGGAGCCAGCGATCTCGCGGCGGTCGCACGTCATGTCGCGAGCCCCGATCCCAAGGTGGCGGGCGCCGCTCATGGCGCGCTCCTCGCCATCGCCGCGCGTCATCTCGATGCGGCGCGCGCTGCCGCCACCGGCGTCGACCCGCGCAGCGACGCCGCGCTCACTGCCACCATCGTGCTCGATGCGCTCGCGCGTGCGCGCGCCACGACGCCCGAGGACGCGGAGTTCCTGGCAAGCGCGCTCACTCATCGCGAGGCCGCGGTGCGGCGCGGAGCGATCGAGGCGCTCGCATCCATCGGCGGAGAGGACGCGGCGGTGGCGGTCACGCTCTCGCTCGCCGACGAAGAGCCTGTCGTTGCGCACGCGGCGATCCGCGCGCTCGGTCGCCTGGGGCGTGCCGAGCAGCTCGCGGCGCTGGCGGCATCGACGCGCGATCCGATCCGCCTCGCATCGGTGCTGCGCGCGCTGAAGGACGC
>JAYTZB010001433.1:0-2951 GCA_043742085.1 Polyangiaceae bacterium | reverse complement strand
CAACATTCGCGAGCTCGACATCCCCGAGGAGCGCGTCGAGATCTTGGACTCCGCGCTCGAAGGCAAGGCCGAGCGCATCGGCTTCGAGGAGAGCTGTTTCCTCGGCCGCCGCCGCGGCGGCACCTTCCGCGTCGTGATGGCGCGCGCGACCTACAAGATCACGGCCGACGGCGAGACGACCACGTTCGTCACCGCCGACAAGCCGAAGGAGATCTACGAGCGCGGGATCCTGGCGCCGTCGTTCATCGCGCATCTTCTGACGAAGAAGTTCCGGTGGGGCATGCCCTTCCACCGCATCGCCCTCGAGCTCGCCTCGGACTTCTTCGTCGTGCTCGCCGACAAGGATCACGTCTTCTTCGAGTACCAGCCGAAGCACACGAGCGACGCGGTCTGCTCGATGTTCCGGGGTTTCTCGTGGGCGGCGAGTGCGGTGCTGTGACTTTCGTGCAGCGCTTCGGGGGGAGCCTGAACCTGAACGTGCACATGCACGTCGTCGTGCTCGATGGTGTCTTCGTTCGCGATTCCGACCACGGCGTTGTGTTTCATGCCGCGCCGCCACCCACGCTCGTCGACCTCGAGGCAATCGTGCGCCGCGTACGTGATCGCGCTCTCGTGTGGCTCCGGCGTCGCGGCCTGCTCGATGAACGACCGCTCGAAGAGCGCTCGAACGAGGCGCCGGAGCCCGCGGCCCTCGATGGCTGCGCGGCGATCGCCATGTACCGCGGGACACTGGCGATGCTTCCGGCGAGCGAGGACGAAGCCGACGGCGGCGCGAGCGAGGCGGAGGGAGTTCGCGCGGCACGGTCGGCGTTCGCGGTGGAGCGCGACGGTTTCAACCTGCACGCGGGCGTGCGGATCGAAGCAGGCGACGACCTTGGACGCGAACGTCTGTGCCGCTATGGTTTGCGCCCCCCGCTCTCGCTCGAACGCCTTCGGCGGCTCTCGGGAGGACGCGTCGCCTACCGCGTGAAATACGTGAGCCGCGGGCGCGCGAAGCATCGCGTGATGACATCGATCGAGCTGCTCGCCCGGCTCTCGGCGCTCCTCCCGCCTCCCCGCTATCCGCTCACGCGGTATCATGGAGTGCTCGCGCCGCGCTCGGCGTGGCGCCGCGAGATCGTTCCGCGAGCGCCGGCAAGGTCGCCGGAGGTCACCGCCGTGACGGCAGCGAACCGTCGCTGCTCACCCGCGGCCGACGCTCGCGATTAACCCGTGGGCAAGGGGACGAAGGCCCGCGCCCAGACCGCTGGCAGCGGTAGGGATGGCCACGAATCGCGGCACCGCCCCGCGCCCGCAAGCAAGGGTTCGCCGTTGGCTGGCGCGCCCCATTTCAACGGGTCGGCAGCGGCAGCCATCGCTGCGTCGCCCGCGATCGCGCCTGATCGCGGCGAATTTCCGGATGTCGTGCTTCTCACGCCGAACACCCTTGGCGTCCGCCATTGGTCGCGCCTTCTCGGCGGCCTGCTCTACGCGACGTCTCCACGGCTTTCGTGGTCGATGCTTCTGCGCCGCACGTTCGACATCGACATTCTCGACTGCGCGAAATGCCATGGCCGCTTGCGGGTCGTCGCGGCGATTGCGGACGTGCGCGGCGCCCGCCGCATCCTCGAGCGCCTCGGGGTTCCATCTGCGGCCCCGGAAGCCGCGCGCGCCCGCGATCCAACCCACCTCGACGACGAGAAGCACGCGTCCGCGTAGGCAGCGGCGTCCGCGCGGACGCCCGCCGTGGCGCCGTCCGCCCTACGACTTGGTCACCACGGTCGGCGTTTCCAGTGCGAGTGCAATTCGGATAAGACGCCTTAGGTCAACCCTGCACGAGAGGCGCTTGGCCAACCGAACCCGCTAGGTTTTCCTGCTCGCTCCTGCGCGTCGATGAGCGCAGCCTCCGGAAACGCCGAAGCAGCGCTTCCGTTGACGATGTCGTCGGCTGCCCTTTCTGTGGTTTCCGTCGGGTCACCCGCGCCGCCGCACGCGGCGACGGAGGCCGCCGCGACGATCGCGGTCGGCAGGATCTCACGATGCTTTCGCCGACAGCTCTGGCGCGCTCACGCTCGTGATCTGGCGTAAGCACGGGGCGAGCAGCAGTCCGTCCTGCACGGGGGCCGGCGGTCTCGAGACCAATGTCGACGCAGAGCGAGACGTTCCATCGACACTGCGGCTCGGTACGCTCGCGGTTGTGGATGGGGATCATCCCGCCGGCGTGAGCACGTCAGGGATTCGCCACCTGGACGAGGAGGAAGGGACGAGCGTGCATCGTGGAGCACGCGAACACCTCATCGCGGAAGAACTCCCAGTGGACGTAAACGTCTCCGTCGGCCGAACGTAGTGTGCTCGGGGCTGGTCCGAAGGGCTGGGCCCTGTCGACGGCGTCAAGCGCCCCGAGTCGAACTCCGCGACGCCGCTCGACTTGACGACGCCCATCCGTGTCACCTTGCCCTCCTCGGTGAGCACGACCTCGAGGCGCGTCACAAGATGGTGGTCGTTCGCGCGGTTTCTCGTCGGCAGATCGTCGAGGGAGTCGAGGAAGCGGTCCGCGAACAGGGGATGGATCCGGTTGTGCATTCCGTTCAAGTAAGATGCGAACGGAACGGCCGCACCGTTGAGCGCCGTTTGATTGTTCGGTTTGACGCTCCAAACGTAGCCCTCGATCGCACCTTGCCACCGGGCGATACTCGAGGGAGTCCACGGCTCGTGAGGTTCGCGCCTCCGCTGCTCAGCGGCCTCGCGCCCCTTGTGGATGGCCTCGAGCTGCGCCGGCGAGACAATCACCTGGCGTGCGGGCACCCACAGTGGTGCCGCGGGGGCGAGGGGCGCCGCCGAGACCACGCAAGGCGGAGCCGAAGGCGCGACGGGATCCCTCGTGCAAGCCGTGAGTGCGAACAGAGCGGCACCGGCCAGGGAGAGGCCGCTCGTGACCGTCCGTCTCGAAATTTCCGCTGTGCTCATCGGCG
>JAYTZB010001432.1:0-2780 GCA_043742085.1 Polyangiaceae bacterium | reverse complement strand
CGTGGCGCAGCGGCCTCGGTCACCGAGAAGGTGATCATCAAGGAGCGCGCGAGGGGTCGAACGTTCGTGGTGCGCTTCGATGCAGACGAGGATGGCGTGGCGCCGGCTCCGATCGCATCGCCGGCGGACGCCGCGGAAGGCGACCGCCATCACACGGTGGGGCCGTGGATCGTCGTCGGCATCGGAGGTGCGGTTGCCATCACTGGCGCCATCTTCTACATCGCCGCTCCCAAGGTCCCGCCGAACTGCAACGAGGCGAGCGGTAGCTGCGCGGCATCCCCCAACGAGGACCCAAGTCAGCTCACCAAGGAGCGCAGCCAGGCCGGGACCTCGGTCGCGAACCGTTTGGTCGGGCTCGTCGCCATGGCCTCCGGAGCCGGCATCGTCGGCGGCGGCCTGCTCTGGCATTTCCTCGAGCCCACCGCCCCGCGCACCGCCCGCCTGACCGTGCTTCCTTGGACCACGGCGGAGGGCGCCGGCCTCGCGGCCGCGGGCGCCTTCTGATCACTTCGCCGGCAGGAGGCCGGGGAGCCCCTGGAGCCCCGGAATGGCCTGGAGCGACTTGAGGCCCGCCTGCTGCAGCTGCTCCGGGGTCATCGTTCCCTGGAGCTTGAAGGGGATGTCGACGTTGAGCCGATTGCCGCCCACCGTAGCCGTCCCGTCGAGCGTGTAAGGCACGGCCCTCCGCGCAGCAGCGATGGCGGCGAAGCCCGTCGCGTTCTTCCACTTCACGTTCATCGGCACTTCGATGGCCGTGTGCGCATTCGCGGGCAACGTGGTCGGCTTCGAAGCCGTGACGGTGCCGAGGTCCTGGTTGCCGTCGACGATGACGTGAGCGACGACGCTCTGCACGGTGAGCTCGAACGTGTTTGGGTTGAACGCATCCATCTTCACGTTCATGTCGAAGCCAGTAGCGTCGACGGACGTGACCTTCGCCTGCTGCGGCGTGAGCTGCGGCGGCTGCGGCTTGGAGCAGCCATGGACGGCGGCAAAAGCCACGATGGCGACGAGCAAGGAACGACGCGTCATGGCCGGAGATCTAGCACGCGCGCTCGCGCGGTCACGACACCGTGCAGCGATACTCGCAGCGCAGGAGGCTCGCGCGCGACGTCCACACGCCTCGTGCCGGCCGCGAGCGGATCTGCTGGATGCACTCGAGGTGCTCGTAGCCGCCGACGTCGACGCGCATGTGCCGCAGCTGACCGTCCGGCGCGAAGCGCAGGAGCACCGCGGGCTCGACGAGCTGCGCACCGACGCGATCGAGACACCCGCGCAGCTCCTTCATGGTCGGCCCGATGCCCTCGGCGACGCGGTACTGCTCGTCGTGGCTCGACGTCGACGACGCTGGCGGATGGCATTCCGTCGTGCACACCGCCGAGCCGGCGACGGGAGGACCGTCGGGCAGCTTGGGAGGAGCAGGCGGAGGCGGCGCGCGACGGATCTCGCTCATCGACGCGCGCCGCTTTTCTCGCAAGACTTCGAGGATCTGGCTCGCCGCGCTGCGGAGGGCGACGAAGCGGGGTGACTCGGAGGGATCGCCGCCGGCGTCGCCATTGGCACCGATGACAGCCACGGAATCGAGCTCGCCCAGGTCGGCCTTGGTGCGTGCATCCAGGATTGCAGCGTGGACGACGACCTCGTTGCCGAGCTGCGATACGCCGAGCCGGAACACGACCTCGGCCTCGGCGGCCTCGTCGCGGCCGAGGGGTTCGAAGACGCCGCGCTCGCGCATGCGCCCTTCGAACCACGGCACGAACGTGAACGCCTCGTTGGCATCGCCGGCGCTGCCGTCGCTCGAGAACGTGACCGCACAGGTCCAGTAGGCGGACAGCTTGTCGGTGACGGGCTGCGTCTCGACGGCGGTCTCGCGCTTCACGCACGCGCTCGAGGCGGACAGGAGACCGAGCGCAAGCCCGAACGCGAGACCGAACGTGCGCCCGAGCGTGCGCCCGAACGAGGAGAGAGAGGTCACCGACTCGATGGATGGCGATCGCAAGGCGCTACGATGCTAGCAGAGCGAGCGCTTCTTCGATCTCCGTGACCACCATCGTGACGAGCTTCTCGTAGAGCTCCTCGCCTTCGGCGAGGGTCGCATCACGCGGTGCGCCGGTGTACGCCCGGTCCATGCCGATCTCGGCGAACGTGGTTTTTCCGCTCCGGATCGCTTCGGAGAGGCTGAGACCGAGCGTCGGAAGCTCGCCGAACGCGGGACGAACGTGCGCGCCGGCGGCGAGGACGAGTGAGGTCTCGTAGCGGCCTGCGTGACAGTCGCCTCGCTTGAACTCGTCGGAGAGCGTGCGGCCCCAGCGTCGCGTGAGCGGGCACGCCACCGACGCCGCGCCCTTCGGCAGCCCCTCGATGGCGGCGCGGACCGCGGCGTCGTGCGCGGGCTCGAGGTGGTTGTTGACGAAGCACACGTGGGCGAACCCGGTCGCGATCAGACTCGTGGCGATCGCGCGCAGCATCGGCGTGAGCACGGAGGCCGGCACGCCGACCGCACCGGCGAATCCGCTCGCATAGTCGGTGACGCCATACGGAACCGACGGCGCGACGACCGCCTGTTCGAGGCGATCGGCCGCCCGCATCGCGCACGTCACGCTGATGGTCGTGTCGGTGTCGAGCGGCAGGTGCGGACCGTGAGGCTCCACACTGCCGACGGGAACGATCGCCACCGCGCGACCGCCTGCGACCAGGGTCGCGACGTCTTCGTACGTGAGCTCGGCGAGACGGCGAGCCATGTCAGCTCGCTCCCTCGTTGCGCCGCCCCCGCGCACGGAGCG
>JAYTZB010001431.1:0-6714 GCA_043742085.1 Polyangiaceae bacterium | reverse complement strand
AGAAGCGCCCCTATCAAGAGGAGGCCCGAGACCTTGGCGGCGCACGCGACCCCCGCGAGGAGGCCCGCGCCGAGGAACGCCGCGGCCGAGCGGTTGCTGCCGGCGGTGGCACGCATCGCGATCGCCGCGAGCGCCAGCACACCGAGCCATGCGGGCGCGAGCAAGAGGTCGGGCGTGAGCGCGAAGAGACCGACCGACGTCTCCGGGATCACCGCGACGATCAAGCCTGCGAGCGCGGCCGGGCCGCGCGCTGCGCCGGCGGCGCGCGCTGTCCAGAACACGATCCACGGCACGAGCGTCGCGACGAGCGACGTCACCGCGTGGACGCGCAGCGGCGTCGGGATCGCGCCCTCGCCGATGGCGCGCGCGACGAGACCGACCAATCCGGGATGATCCAGGAATGCCGGCTGAGGATGCGCCGCGTAACAGGCATAGAGGGCCTCGCTGTCGCCGAAGCCGACCACCTGCGACGCGTAGAAGCGGATGCCGAGCATCCCGACGCTCAGACCGAGGAGCGCGAGGAACGCCGCACGGCCCCACAGCGGATCCGTTGCCACGTCGTCCGGCGCGGGGTCGGCCTCGACGTTGCGCTTGCCCTTCCGCACGCTCATGCGGCTCGCGTTGCGAGCCAGGGCTCGAGCATGCGCGCGACGCTGCGCGCGGCCTCGCGATGATCGCCGAGTATCGCTTCGACCTCCGCGCACGCGCCGAGGAACGACTCGCGCGCCTCGAGCACGGTGGTGAGCGCCTCGGTCATGCGCGATGCCGTGGCATGGCGCTGGAGGAGCTCGGGGAACGCCCCGCGCCCGAGCAGGATGTTGGGGAGCGCGATGTGCTGCGTCTTCACGAACGCGCGCACGCCGAGCTCGGTCGCCCAGCCCACGCGGTAGCAGACGATCGGCACCGCGCGCGCGAGCACGCACTCGAGCGACGCCGTCCCTGACGCGCAGAGCGCCGCATCGAACGCGGGCAGCGCGTAGCCCATTCCGGAGCGCGCATCGACGTCGACCAGCTCCACGTCAGCGGCGCTGGCAGCTGCGCGAGCCCACGCACGCGTGCCTGCGTCGAGGCTCGGCGCGAGGAGGACGCGCGCGTCGACGCTTGCGTGCTCGAGCCGCACCTTCTCGTAGCCCTCGAGCATGGCGGGCAGGAGCCGGCGCACCTCGTGCGGGCGACTGCCGGGCAGGATGGCCACGCCCCAGGCGCGGGGCGTCATGCCGAGCGTCTCGCGCGCCGAGACGCGATCGTAGGCGCCCCGCCGCTCTTCGCACGCGGGGTGACCGACGTAGTGCGCGTCGACGCCGAAGCTGCGCCAGAGGGGCTCCTCGAAGGGCAGCATGACCGCCATGCGGTCGAGATGACGGCGGAGGGGGATGGCTCGACCGCTGCGCCAGGCCCAGACCTGCGGCGCGCCGTACCAGAGGACGCGCGTTCCGGTCTGCCAGAGGGCGTGGGCGAGGCGCGCGTTGAACTCCGTGTAATTTACAAGCAAGGCCGCGGCCGGCTTGCGGAGCGCCGTGGCGGTGCGGACCATCGCGTAGGCGCGCGCCACGCCGAACGCGCGCCGCGCCACCTCGGCGACGCCGAGCGCGGTGGTGTCGCGGAGGTCGGCCACCAGGTCGACGCCCTCGGCTGCGAGCGCGCCGCCGCCCATGCCGAAGGCACGAACGCCGCGCGGAAGATGCGAGATGACCGCGGCTCCGGCGCGATCGCCCGAGGCCTCACCGGCGACGACCAGCAGATCGCCGCCGCCGTTCATGGCGGCCGCGGACATCCCGAACCGACTCACGACGCCGGCTCCTCGGGCTCGGTCGGCGCCGGCGCGACCTCGGCGCCGCCCGCAGGCGACGTGAGCACGTGGACGAGCGCTTCGCCGTGACGCTCCACACGGAAGGCGCCGATGCCTGGCACCGTCGCGAGCGACTCGAGCGAGGGATCGTCGAGATCGGCGATGCCCTGGAGGACGTGACCGGGCAGGATCACCTGCTCGTCGATGCCGCGCTTCTTCGCCTCTTCCTTGCGCCACTTCGTGAGCTTCTGCTCGCGCGCGCGACGCGCACGCAGCAGGCCGCCGGGCATCTTCGGCTTCTCGAACCACGCGCGATCCTCGAGCGGGATCGCGCCGTCCTCGAGGCCCGCGACCACCGCGTCGAGCAGCTCGTTGGCGATGGACCGCGCGCGTCGCCCGCCCATCGCGCCACGGATCTTCGCGAGGTCGTCGAGCGTCTCGGGTCGCTGCTTCGCGATCTCGAAGAGCACGTCGGGCCCGAGCACCTTGTAGGGCGGCACATCGAGCTCGCGTGAGAGGTCCTCGCGGATGTTGGCGAGGTGACGCAGGATCGGCAGCTCGATCTCGGGGACGCGATCGATGCCCTTGAGGCGCACGTAAGGAGGCCGCGGATCCGCGACGCCGGCCCCGGCGATGGCCGAGGCGAGGCGATAACGCGTCTCCTCCTCGACCTCTTCGGCGATGCCGCGCTCGTGCACCTCGGCGAACAGGCGGTCGGCGAGCTCGGCGAGGTTGATGACGTCGCCCGCGAGGTACGTGAGCATCGCCGCGGTGAGCGGTCGCTCGCCCCAGTCGTGCTGCTGGAGCTTCTTGTCGATCTTCACGCCGAGCTCGCTCTCGAGGAGCGATGCGAGGCCCGTCGCGGGGCGGCTCAGCATGCGCGCCGCGAGCGACGTGTCGCGCGCGTTGGCGAGGAAGACCCCGGCCTCGGCGAGGATGCGTGCGTCGAAGGCCACGTCGTGGACGATCTTCTCGGTGGTCGGGGAGGAGAGAAGATCTCCGATCGGCAGCAGTGACGTCGCATGCGCGTCGATGATGATCACCTCGCCGTCACAGGCGAGCTGGATGATGCAGGCGGTGGCGCGATACGCGTGCATGCCGTTCGACTCGAGATCGAACGCGACGCGTGGGCTCTTGGCGAGCCGCTCGGCGACACGAGCAAGCTCGTCCTCGCGTGTGATCAGGAGCGGCTTGACGCGCGCGTCACTCGGCATGCGAGCCGAACGGTCTACCACACATTCCGCAGCGCTCTCTCAGCGACGCGCCAGGCGCGCCGAACGTGCCGTGCCCCGACGCGACCGACGCATCGCGAGGGCGCCCGCGAGGACGAGGCCGATCCCGATCGAGCCAGGGGCGGCCGGTGCGCTCGCCGAGACCTGCGCCGATGAGCTCCCACAACCCTTCTTCGCCGGCTCCGCACACGTGCCCGTGTAGCCGCGACGGGGGGTGGGATCGCACTGCGGACCCGGGGTGACCTTGCCATCGAGGACGGCGCGCGTGCCGTCGGGGCGGTACACCGCGCAGATGCCGGAGACGTCGTCGGAGGTGAGGTTTCGCATGGCGGTGGCGCCGGGCGTGTAGTTGGCGAACATGGTGGCGCGGTTGTCACCCGAGTGCGCGAGGCCGAGAAAATGGCCTGCTTCGTGGGTCACGATGCTCCCGAAGTCGTAGCCGTCGGGGGGGATGGGATCGGTCAACGTCACGCGCTGGTCGTGCGTGTTGACCTCCATGTCCGCGTCGTAGATCTCACCAGTGTCGGGATTGAACGTGACGGTGGTGAGCGCGAGCGTGTTGTTCGAATCGTTGTGGGGCCAGTTGTCGTCGCGGAAGACGATGACGTTCTGGTTCGCGCCGCTCTGGTTGTAGTTCACGTCGCCGCAGTCGACGGGACCGAGATCGCGAACGTCGATGCTCACGCGCGATCGTCCGGTGCCCTCGGTCGGGCAGCTGGTGCCGGTCCACTTGGTGAACGCGCGCGACATGGCATCGGCGGCGTCCTCGAACGCGACCTGCTTGCTCGCGCCGCGCTGGAGGCTGTAGCCGACGCACGAGTTCCGCCAGAAGAGCGGCTTCCCCTGGTCCCAGCACTTCGTCGGCGACGGCTGGAAATCGGCGACCACCGGGATGGTGGTGGTGCGGCAGAACGCGGACGCGACGCGCGGGGCGGCCGTGACCGCCGCGACGACGGCCGCGCCGGCGAAGAACGCGCGCGCGTGGGAGCGAGTCACCACGCGCTTACTTCGTCGAGGGAGTCGACGGAGTCGCCGCGTGCAGGGTCTTCCACGACGCCGCGATGTCGCGCGTGACCTCGTCGAGCGGGCGATCGTGGAGGACCTCGCCCGCGAGACGCACCTGCGCCACGCGGTCGGCGGCGCCGTTGGGATCGGTCTTCACGGGCGCCGGTCCGGCGGTCACGGTGCTCGCGGGCTTCGGAGGCAGGAGCATGCCGACCGCCGTGGAGCGCATCACGCGCCGCTGTGCGACGGCGTTCGTCTTGTCGGCGTCGATGCCGGCTGCGGTGACGAGCACGACGGGGAACTGACCTTGCGCGCGAGCCGACACCTCCCAGGTGCCGCCGGTCTTCCACTTCCGCAGGAAGAGGAGCGAGGACTTGTTGGGGCTGAAGACCGGCTCGCCGTCGACGAGCTGTCCGATCTTGCCGACGACGCCGCCCAGCGTTCGCACCCAGCCCTCGCTGCCCGTGCCGAGATCGCCCGCCACGCCTTGGTCCACCTTCACGCGCGTGTACGTGACGATGCGGCCTTCTTCCCAGACGGTCTTCGATTCGACCGGCGTGACGACGCCCACCGCGTCGGCATCCTTCACGAGCGCGTCGTAGCCGACGGCGATCGATACCGAGGCCTGCGCGTCGCCGGGGACGAGGACCGCGAGCGCGGCGGAGATCCCGACGGCGGAGGCGCCCGTCAGCAAGGCGAAGAGCAAGGACGAACGAAGAACCCTCATGCCCGGGATTTTAGCACGAGCCGCGCGTTCAGCTACCGCTCACGCGAGCACGGCCTGGCCGCCTCACCAGCGAACGAGCGCGCAGCCCCAGTGAATGCCCGCGCCGAGGGCGAGCATCATGTTGAGCTCGCCTTTCTGGAGCTTCCCGTCGCGCGTGCACTCGTCGATGAGGATGGGCAGCGTGCCGGCGCTCGTGTTGCCGAAGCGGTCGATGTTCATCGGCATCTTCTCGGGCGGGACGCCGAGGTGCTCGCGAACGTAGTTGTTGATGCGGGCGTTCGCCTGGTGCGCGAGGAACCAGTCGATGCTCTCGATGGGCGTGTTCGTGTCTTCACAGAGCTTGCGCGCGGTCTGCGGAAGCTTGGTGACGGCAAACTTGAAGAGCTCGCGGCCATCCATGCGCGGGATGTGAGCCTGCTCGTCGAAGTGCGTGGCCTTCCAGTACGGGCGCGTCCGGAAGCCGCCGCCCGGGACGTAGAGCGTCTCCGCGTAGCGCCCATCGGTATGGACCTTCGCGGCGACGAGACCGGCGTCGCGATCGGTGGCGCGGAAGACCATCGCGCCCGCGCCGTCGCCGAAGAGGACGGCGAGCGCGCGATGCTCGTTGGCCCGCGCGCGGGCCTCGGGCGTGGGCTCGCCGACGCGCTTGCCCTCGACGATGTCCCAGTCTTCCCACGGCATGAAGCCTGCGTGCGCCTCGGCGCCGACGAAGAGGATGGTCTTGGCCGCGCCGCCCTTGATGAGGCCGTCGACGAGCTGCAGCGCGAAGATCATCGCCGCGCACTGCTGGCGGATGTCGAGCGCGGGGGTGCTGTCGAGCCCGAGCTTCGCCGCGAGCACCGCGGCCGATCCCGGGAACACGTAGTCCGGGGTCATGGTCGCGAAGAGGATGTAATCGAGGTCCTTCGGCTGGATGCGCGCCATCTCGAGCGCGCGCTTGGCGGCCTCGAGCGCGAGATCGCTCGCGCCTTGACCCTCCCCCGCGAAGTGTCGCTGGCGGATGCCGGAGCGCTGGAAGATCCACTCGTCCGACGTGTCCATGACGCGCGCGAGGGCGGCGTTGGTGACGGGCTCGCCCGGTACGTAGTGCCCGGTGCCGATGACTTCGAAACCCATTGAAGCTGCTGAGATAGTGGCGCGCTCGACCGTCGTCGACCACTAACGCTCCCCGGGCCTCAGGTGTGATGGTTTGCTGACAAACGACGCGATGCGTCAGCGAGGCATGCGGGCCCTGTATTCAGGTCCTGCGCTTGGTGGCGAGGCCGAGCACGGTCAGCGACTCGGCGCTGCGGCGCATGACCAGCACGTCGCCGATGGTGACGACGTGCGCGATGCGATGGCCGTCCACGAACACGCGTCCGTCGCGGATCTTGCTGCGCAGCGTGAGCTTGCCCTCGGCGTCGAGGAGCCCGACATGGAAGCGAATGCGCTTGCCGATCGGGTGGTACGGCTCGCGCACGACGTACTGAACGCGCTTCGAGCCGAGCGGGAGCACGTTGCCTCCGGCGCTGCGCTGCGCGGCGGTGGAGCCCGCGGCGGGGCCGATCCACATGCCGCTCGAGCGGACGTCCTCCTCGACGAAGGTCCCGTTCGCGCGCGTGATGCGGAGGATGTAGCGCGACGTCGCAGCGGGAGAGGCGTGGCAGAAGAGCGCCTCGTTGAGCACGCGCGCATTCAGCGTCTTGCCGTTGAGGTCGACGCGCATGCGTGCGAGCTCGCTCCTCGGGAGACGTCCATCGAGGGCGCGGCGGAGCGTGGAGAGCACGTTGCCCTTCTTGCCACCGCAGAAGAAGCCGATCGAGTGCTCGGGCGCGCTGTTGATGCCGAGGAGGGGAATGCCGTCGCCGATCTGGTGCGATGCGGCGAGGAGCGTTCCGTCACCGCCGATGGTGACGACGAGATCGACGCGGCTCGGGATCCGCCCGCGCGGCCCGCCGCGGAAGACCACTTCGACGCCGAGC
>JAYTZB010001430.1:0-5449 GCA_043742085.1 Polyangiaceae bacterium | reverse complement strand
ATCCCGCTGCAGAACCCGGTCTTCCACCCCGGTGCCGTGCTCGGACCGACCGCCGCCATCGCCGCGATCGCCATCGCCTGGGCGAAGGAGAACGCGACGCGGCAGATCCGCCTCTTCTTCTTCCTGCCCATCAGCGGCAAGACGCTCTACTGGATCACGATCGGCTTCGCGGTGCTGTCGATCGTCTTCATGCAGGGAACACCGGAGGGCGCGATGGCTCCGTTCGGCGGCATCCTCGCCGGGATCCTCTTCGGCGAGACGCCGTCGAAGGCTCGCACGGCGTGGCTCCACTTCAAGCTCGCGCTCCTCCGTCGCAAGGGCCACACGCTCACCGTCGAGTCGATCACCGGCGGCGGCGATCGCCCGCGCGCGCCGAAGCGCTCGTCGAAGGGCGGTCCTCCCCTGCGCATCGTCCAGGGCGGCCTCGACGACGACGACAAGCGCAAGCCGCCCAAGGACAAGCGCTACCTGAACTAGGCATGTGGAACCGTCGCCATCTGCTCGGGATCGAGGAGCTCTCCGCCGCGGACATCGACGCGATCCTGGAGCGCGCCGAGACATGGCACGCGCTGTCGCGACAGGACGGCAGCAAGAAGGCCTCCGTCCTCGAAGGGCGCACGGTGGTGAATCTCTTCTTCGAGGCCTCGACGCGCACGCGCACGTCGTTCGAGATCGCCGCGCAGAGACTCGGCGCCGACGTCGTGAACGTGAGCCCGGCGCTCTCCAGCGTCACCAAGGGCGAGACGTTCCTCGACACCGCCAAGAACATCGAGGCCATGCGCACCGACGTCATGGTCGTTCGCCACGCGAGCTCGGGTGCGCCCGCGTTCCTGGCGGAGCGGCTCGAGTATGCCCGCGTGGTGAACGCCGGCGACGGCGCGCACGAACATCCCACGCAGGCGCTCCTCGACGCGTTCATCATGAAGCGGCGGATGGGCAAGCTCGCGGGCCTGGTGGTCGCCATCTGCGGTGACATCGCCCACTCTCGCGTCGCGCGCTCGAACGCGCTGCTGCTAGGGAAAAAAGGGGCTGAAGTACGCCTCTGCGCGCCGCGCACGCTCATGCCGATCGGCGCGGAGACGCTGGGCGCCACCGTATCGATCGTCCCGCGCCTCGAGGACGCCGTGGAGGGCGCCGACGTCGTGATGATGCTCCGCGTGCAGCATGAGCGCCTGGCCGGGGCGATGATGTCCACGACGCGCGAGTACGCCCGCACCTTCGGCCTCAACGCCGCGATGCTCGCGCGGGCCAAGCCGAATGCCATCGTCATGCACCCAGGACCCATGAACCGCGGCGTCGAGCTCGACACGCGCATCGCCGACAGCGCCCGCAGCGTGATCCTCGATCAGGTGGAGGCCGGCGTGGCGGTGCGGATGGCAGTGCTCGATCTGCTGCTCGGCGCACCGCCCTCATGACGCTGCGCGGGGCTTCATGACGCTGCGCGGCTTGCCCGCGGCACGCGGCGAGCGGCCGGCGGGCCCCCTTCGCGGCGCGTCTGCTCCCCTCGGCGTCTTCGATTCCGGTCTCGGCGGGCTCACCGTCGTCCGCGCGCTGCGAGCGGCGCTGCCGCACGAGGACATCGTGTACCTCGGTGATACGGCGCGCGTGCCCTATGGAACGAAGGGGCCGGCCACCGTCACGCGCTACGCGCTCACGTGCGCGAATCACCTGGTGGCGCGCGGCGTGAAGGCCATCGTCATCGCGTGCAACACGGTGAGCGCCGTCGCGCCCGAGCGCCTGCGCGTCGAGCTCGACTTGCCGGTGCTGGGCGTGATCGAGCCGGGCGCGCGCGCCGCTGCCGATGCCACGCGCGTCTACAAGGTCGGCGTGCTCGCGACCGCAGGCACCATCGCGTCGGGCGCCTACCCACGTGCGGTGTCGGCTTGCTCGACGCGGGTCGAGACCTACGGGTCCGCCGCGCCGCTCCTCGTGCCGCTCGCCGAGGAGGGATGGACCGACGGTGAAGTGCCTCGCCTCGCTGTCCGCCGCTACCTCGAGCCGCTCGCGCGCGCCGGTGTGGACGTCATCGTCCTCGGCTGCACGCACTATCCGCTGCTCTATCCGGTGATCGAGTCCGAGGCGAAGGCCATGCTCGGTGACCACGTGCAGATCATCGACAGCGCGCGCGCCGTGGCCCGCGAGGTCGCGTCCTTCCTCGAGACGCGGGCCCTCCTCCGCGACGCATCGCTCGGCGCCGGGTCGGTGAAGCTGCTCGTCACCGACCTCCCCAAGACGTTCGACGAGACGGCGGCGCGCTTCCTCGGCAGCAACACCTCTGGCGCCGAGCAAGTGGATCTCTGACCAGCACGACAGACTGTCGTTGTAGCCTCGGAGCGTGAGAACCAGAGCCTGGGTCGCCCTCGTCGCCCTCGTCGTCGCGCTCGCGGCGCTGTCCTGCGGCGGCTCCGGGCCGCCGACCGCAGCGCCCCTGCCCCCGAACGCGAACCTCAATGGCTGGCTGGTCGCCACGCTGGGCGGGACGCCCGATGCGAGCCTGACCATTCGTCCGCAGGCGGCCCGCACCGATCCTTACTGGGGGCCGCTGGTGGCTCGTGTCCTCGGCATGAAGGACCATCGCGGCGACATCATCTCGCACGCCTCGGGGGCGACCGTCTTGAATGCGCAACAGATCGATCTCCACATCTTCTATCGGGATCCACTCGGCCTCTCGGGAGGAAAGCAGAAGGCCGACGTACGCGCGATCGGCTGGCTCGGCGTCATCTACGGCGCGGTGCCGTTCGATCCTCTCGCGGTGCGCGACGGAGACGGGCGCCCGCTGTTCGCCCCGCCCTTCCGGATGCCGTCCGGCGTGCTCGTGTTCTTCGCGAGCCAACCCTACCTCCAGACCTTCGGGCCCATCGCGCCGACGGCGTTCCTCCTGCCCAACGGCACGTACGTCGTCACCGATCAGACCGCGGCCCCGCGCGTCCAGGGGATGCTTGCGCAGAATCCGGCGCCCCCGCCCGCGCTCGAGATGCCGGCCGATTCACTCGGTGGAATGACGTTCGGGGTCACCTCGTTGCGGTTCGTCGACACGCGATCGGCCGCGGGCGCCATCACGCAGGGCATGGTGGCGGCCGGCGTCGGCCTTCGCGGCGGCACCGGTGGCTCGGTGGACGCGTACGCGAGCTATTCGAGCTCGGACGATGCGCAGCGCGGCTACGAGGCCCTCCAGCGAGAGTGCGCGAACAAGCCCGACTCGTGCTTCTTCTCGCCCGGTCTCTTCCGCGACGCGCGCGCGTCGCGTGACGGCACCCGCGTCAACGTGTCGCTGGTCTTCACCGACAAGCTCCTCAACTCGATCCAGGCCCAGGCCGACCGACTCGACTAGGTCTCCACGAAGCGGGCCCACACCTCGCGATCGCTCTCGGCGAACGCCTTCAGGATCTGCGCCCGCTGCGCGAGCAGGTGGCGCATGTAGCGATCGAGATACAGCGCGTCGAACGCGCGTCCCAGCGGACCAAGCGGCGACGCAAAGTCGAAGACATCGCGCATCAGCGTCGCGTTCGGTCCATCCTCCTCGAAGGTGTGATCGTGGTCGAAGCGCGCGAACGCGCCACGCACCATGCTGTCGCGGAAGTGACGTGGGCGGTCATACGAGACGATGCGGCTCGTCAGGTGCTGCACCACGCCGAGATGCCTCGCGCGCCACGTGACCTCGTCGCCGAGCAGCATCAAACCGGCTATTTTACCGCCTTCTCGTGCGACGGGCCGCTCGTCGGTCCCTGGCGTAGACGCAACGTGAGCGTCGATGCTTCGCGCGAGGTCGAAGAGGAGCTCGCGCGGCGCGGCCACTCGCAAGGTCAGCTCGATGGTGCCCACGTGTAGCTGCTCGGCCTCGCGGTCTTGGGTCAGTGCACGCGGATCATGCGCGGCGACTTGGCCACGAAGTCGCTCGCGCCGATGACGGCGAGCGCCGCCTGCACGGCCGACTCCTTCGTCTCGTGGGTCAGCATCACGACGTCCACCGGTACGTCGGCCGAGCCTCGACCTTGCTGCACGAGCTGCTCGATCGACACCCCGCGCTCACCGAGCGCGCCGGCGATGCGCGCGAGCACGCCCGGTCGGTCGAAGACCGAGAAGCGGAAGTAGTAGCGACCCTCGACGTCGTCCATCGATGCCACCGAGCGCTGCGCGAGGCGGATGGCGCGCGTGCTCTGCCCGGATACGCCGCTCTTCTTCGCGATCGCGACATCGACGACGTCCGCCACGACACTCACCGCGGTCGGGAGATCGCCGGCGCCGCGCCCGGACAGGAGGCACGGGCCCAGCGCGCGTCCCTCGATGGCGATGGCGTTCAGGACGCCGTTGATGTTGGCGAGCGGCGACTCCTTCGCGACCAGCGCGGGATGGACGCGGAGCTCGAGCGCTCCGGTGCCGGCCGCGGCGCCGGCTCCGCTGCGATCCTTCGCGACGGCGAGGTGCTTGACCACGTAGCCGAAGCGCTCGGCGAATTCGTGATCGACGGGCTCGACCCCGCGGATGCCCTCGGTCGGGATCTTCACGCCGTCGAGGCGCGCCCCGAACGCAAGCATCGCGAGCACCACGAGCTTGTGCGCGGCGTCACCGCCGTCGACGTCGAGGCCGGGGTCAGCCTCGGCATAGCCCTTCGCCTGCGCCTCGGTGAGCGCCGCCTCGAAGGACAGCCCGTCCTGACGCATGCGCGTGAGGATGTAGTTCGACGTGCCGTTGACGATGCCGGAGAGGCTCGCGATGGTGTCGCTGGCGAGGGCGTCGCGCAGCACGCGAATCACCGGTATTCCGCCGCCCACCGCGCCTTCGAATGCGAGGTCGACCCCGCGCTTCTTCGCGCGCTCGAGGAGATCGCCGCCGTGGAGCGCGAGCAGCATCTTGTTTGCGGTGACGATCTGCTTTCCGGACTCGATAGCGCGGGTGAGGAGGCCTCGCGCCGGGTCGACGCCGCCCATGACCTCGACGATGACGTCGATCGACGCGTCGCCCAGGATGGCCTCGGGATCGGTGGTGAGCCGCGAGCGGTCGAGCTCGGGCACGCGCTCCTTGTCGGTGTCACGAACGAGGACGCGGACGACATCGAGCGGTGCGCCGACGCGGGCCTCGAGATACGAGGCATTCGCGCGCAGGAGCTGGATGACGCCGCCGCCCACGGTCCCGCAGCCCAGGAGGCCGACCTTGATCATGCCTCGATGCTCGCCGGATCAGAAGCCGGGGTCACGCACGATCGACGGCTCTCGAGGCGCGGTGCCGTGCGGAGCCGCGAGCGGTCGTGCGGTGACGGCCGGGCGCACGGCAGCGTCGCTCGTCCTGGGCGCGGGCGACGCCGTGACCGCGGGCGACGCCGTGACTGCGGGCGAGGCCGTGACCGCGGGCATTGCCGTGACTGCCGGGGTCGCGATCTTCGGGACGGGGGCGCCGGCATCGGCGTCGATCGCCTCGGAGGTCGCGGTCGCCGGCGTCGCCGTGGTCGCCG
>JAYTZB010001429.1:0-3327 GCA_043742085.1 Polyangiaceae bacterium | reverse complement strand
ACCGCCGTCCAGAGCGCGATCGTCCGGGAAAACGAGGCTTTGAACCTCACCTTGCAGCTCTCGCAGCAGCAGCAGAAGGGCAAGCTGGTGGTCGTCGCGCATCCCGAGGGAGCGACCATCGACATCGACGGCAAGACGATGGGCGCGACGCGCTGGGAGGGGCCGGTCGACGTCGGCGCGCACCAGATCGTGGTGAAGAAGTCCGGCTACTACGCGTTCAGCTACGACGTCGACGTCCCGAAGGGCGGCGAGCGCACCGTGACCGCGTCGCTCAATGCCGACCGCAACACGAGCTTCGTGCCGTGGCTCATCGGCACCATCCTCGTCGTGGGCGCGAGCACTGCCGCCATCTACTTCGTCACTCGCCCCAAGGACGAGGAAGCGGTCAAGGGCACCTTGCCGCCGTTCACGGTCGGCACGCCGTCGCTTCGTTTCTGATGCATGTAACTTACACGGGACTCAACCGGCCGCTCCTCAGCGAGCCTTCTTCGGAGGATTGAACATGCGCGCGTCAACACGTCGTGTCCTGACACTCGGAGTCGTCGCCGCGACCGCGCTTGCGTGGTCGGGTTGCGATGCGAAGAAGCAGACCGAGTACGTCGCTGGAGTGTCGACGCAGGTGGCCGTACCGCGCGATCTGAAGGCGATCCGTCTCGACGTCAGCGTCGGCGGCGTCCAGCTCTTCTGCCGCGCCTATCGCGTCTACGACGGCAAGGTGCAGCTACCGCGTAGCCTCGGCGAGTTCCCGGCGCAGGGAACGCCGGGCCCCGATCCCATCACCGTCACCGTCAGCGGCTTCACCGAGGACTTCTCCGAGACCTCCAGCAGCGACGTCTTCGACAACTGCACGCTCATCGCCCCGAAGGTCGGCGGCACGCAGCTGGACATGAAGACCCCGCAGGGCACGCGCATCATCCGGCGCAGCCGGCAGCCGTACGTCGCCGACAGCGTCCTCTTCCTGCCGATGCCGCTGAAGTACTCGTGCTTCGACACCAAGTGTCCCGACGAGGCGATGACCTGCAAGGCCGGCCTCTGCCTCGACGCGAAGGTCGACGAGACCAAGCTGCCGAGGTTCAGCGAGGACCTGATCAGCGGCCTCGGCGGAGGCTGCTTCCACGCGAGTCAGTGCTTCGCCGCCGGTGTCCCCGCGGTCCTCGTCGACCCCAACGACTGCACGTACGCGCTTCCGAGCTCGGCGAGCGCGCCGCCGCTGGCGATGGGCGTTCCGCCGAACCCCGTCATGTCGCCGGGCGACGGCATCAACGTCGAGGTCACCTACGACGGCGGCTACAACCGCGAGATCCTCGACAAGGAGGCCGACGAGGGCTTCACCATCCCGGACCCGACCAAGCCGCAGCGATTCCGCCTCGCGCCGGGCCTCTGCAATCTCGTGAAGGGCACGGACGGTGCCGGCCACGACACCGCGCACCGCATCACGGCGATCCGCGCGACCGGCCTGTGCCAGGCGAAGAGCCCGTACCAGCCGCTTTGCGCCGACGACCAGCTCGCGGCGATGGGCACGCCCGGGGGCGTGTCGAGCAATCCCACGACGCCCAACGGTTGCTCCGCGCAGCAGCTCACGCCGGCGCAGAGCGCGCTCATGGTGCTCGCGGACGCCACCAACAACTCGAAGCCCTTCTACGCCAGCGCGAACGACAAGGAAGCGGTCACGATCTCGCTGAGCGATCCCGCGTTCCGGAAGACCGACATCGGTCTGACCTATTTTCCCGGGCCCACGAACTCCTGTTCGGGCTTCGAGAACGCCGTGCCGTTCGCGAACGCGTTCGTCGCCAAGGACCAGATCTTCGCCTCGTTCGAGGCCAAGGCTGCGAGCGACGGTGCGGCGCTGAACGCGACGCTCGAGGACGTCGGCCTGGGCGAAGCCATCGCCGACGCGGCGATGAAGCTGCAAGCGGCCTATCCCAACGCGAACCGACGCGCGCTGCTGGTCATCGGCAATCGCGGCTTCGACGACGCGTCGACCGCGTGCGGGCACAAGGCCATCGCCGCGGCCGCCGGCGCCAAGGCGCTCGGCGTCGACACGTACGTCGTGATGCTCGCTCGCGACACGGAGGTTCCCGGCTCCACGGTCGACGCTCCGCTCCCGGTCGTCGTTCCCGGAGCCGACGCCGTCGCGGTAGCGGGCAGCCCGGCGACCGCGCCGTCACCGCTCGGCGCCTACGACGCGCGCCTCACCGGCAACAAGGGACGCGCGCAGGACGCGTTTCGGCAGATCGTCGAGGACCTCGCGACGTGCGCCTATGACGTCGTCGCGCCGGCGGTGGCGCTCGCAGCCGACGACGTCCTGTCGTATTCCGACCCCGTCGCGATCCCGCCCGCCCAGGCGACGACGTACACGATCCCGCCGGCAGCGGCGGGCACGTGCACCAAGGCCGGCGATACCGGCAACGGTTGGGGCGTCGACGCGACGACGCCTTCGCGCATTCGCATCTGCGGCGCGAAGTGCGACGAGTACAAATCCGCCTTGAAAAAGGCCTCCGCGTGGAGCCTCCAGTACAAGGAGCCCTCGCTCGCGGTCCCGGTCTTCTCGCACAAGAAGACCTGCGCCCCGACCCCGTGAGCGAGAGCGACAGCGAGCGCGGTCTACGGACCGAACATCATTCCGATGACGGGGCCGATGAAGACCTGCGTGCCCGTCGCGAGCTCGTAGGCCGGCGTCGTGAGGCCGCTCGGCCCTAGCGTGTGCGTGTTCTCGGACTTCGTCGTCGGGATCTGATTGAACGCACGCGGGCTCTCGACGAGCACCGACAGGCCAAGCGAGACCGCGGTGTGCGGAGCGATCCGGTACTGGATGCTCGGCTCGAACGAGAGCACCGGCGACAGGTACGACTCGGCGCCGGGCACGAACGCCTCGCGGATCTGCGAGTTGGCCGTCGCCGTGGTGTCGCGCGTCAGGAGCAGCGAGCGCAGCGAGAGCCCGACGCCACCTGCCACGCTGAAGCGCAGCTTCTCGCCCTGGAGCGTCAGCCTCACGCGCGCGATGCCGAACCCGCCGATGCGGCGGATCGAGAACTCCTCCTTGCGCGCCGGATCGGGACCGATGCCCGGATCCGTCGACGACCCCACCCAGTTGAGCGTCGGTGACGATTGATCGTACTGCGCGCCTGCATAGAGCTCGATGCCCACCGGATCCCAGTGGTAGCCGAAGAACCCGGTGACGCCGCCACCGAGGCCGCCGCCGGTACCGTCGCACGACGCGAGCTCGACGGGCCGGTTCGGCACCGCCGCGTCGCACGTCCTCTGCATCGAGCTCTTCATGCCGCCGGGCAGGAACGACATCATCAGCCCGAAGCCGCCGTAGATGCC
>JAYTZB010001428.1:0-11454 GCA_043742085.1 Polyangiaceae bacterium | reverse complement strand
CAGGCGCTCGTCGATGCCGCGCACAAACGCGGCGTGCCCGTCGTCGTGCATGCGTTCCTCGACGGACGCGACGTGCAGCCCGGCACTGCGCCCGGCTATCTGCGCGCGCTCGAGGAGCGGATCGCCGGCAAGGGCGTCATCGGGACGGTGGGTGGCCGCTACTGGGGCATGGACCGCGACAACCGCTGGGAGCGCGTGGAAAAAGCCTATCGCGCGATCGCCGAGGCCAAGGGCGACCGCCACCCGAGCGCGCTCGCCGGTACGGAGGCGAGCCTCGCAGCGGGGAAGACCGACGAGTTCGTCGACCCGTTCATCGTCGGCGACTACGCGGGCATCGACGGCGCGAAGGACGCCGGTCTTCACTTCAACTTCCGCCCCGATCGCGCGCGCGAGCTCACGAGAGCGCTCGCCGTCGACGACTTCCACGAGTTTCCTCGCGCGGACAATCGCGCGCCGCTCGGCGGCCGTTACGCGTGCATGACGACGTACGACTCGAAGTTCAACCTCCCCATCGCATTCCCCAAGGAGAAGTACGCCGACATCTTCCCGGAGATCATCGCGAAGGCCGGCCTCACGCAGTTCCGCTGCGCCGAGACCGAGAAGTACGCGCACGTGACGTACTTCTTCAACGGCGGCCGCGAGGAGCCGTTCGCCGGTGAGGAGCGCGCGATGATCCCTTCGCCGAAGGATGTCGCCACGTACGACCACAAGCCGGAGATGTCCGCCGCGGGCGTCGCCGATGCCGTCGTGAAGGCCGTCGAGTCGAACGCGTTCGACTTCGTCCTCGTCAACTTCGCCAACCCCGACATGGTGGGGCACACGGGCGTGCTCACCGCGGCGATCACCGCGGTCGAGGCGGTCGACGTCGGCATCGGCCGCATCGCCGAGGCCGTGCGCCAGAAGGGCGGCTGCCTCATCGTCACCGCCGACCACGGCAACTGCGAGCTGATGAAGGATCCCAAGACGGGTGCACCGCACACGTCGCACACGCTGAATCCGGTGCCGCTCGTCTACATGAACGACGGCGATCGCGACGCGAAGATCCGCACCGGCGGTCGCATCTGCGACGTCGCTCCAACGATGCTCGAGGTCCTCGGCATCGAGAAGCCGGCGGCGATGACCGGCTTCTCGCTGCTCGAGCACTGAGATGAGTGAGATCCGCTTCGGCTCGTACCGCGTCGTCGAGGCGATCGGGTCGGGCGCGATCTCCACCATCTATCGCGCGGTGCAGGAGCCGCTCGGTCGCATCGTGGCGCTGAAGGCGCTGAAGACCCAGATCGCACCGACGTCCTCGTTCGGCGAGCAGCTCGATCGCGAGGCGAAGATCCTGCGCGACCTCGCGCATCCCAACGTGGTGCTCCTGCTCGACGTCGCGCGCACCGCGTCCGGCCGGCCGTTCCTGGTGCTCGAGAACGTCGAGGGCCCTTCGCTGCATCAGCTGCTCGCGAAGAAGCGCGTGCTCGGGGTCGATGCCGCGCTGGCCATCGGTTGCGGGATCTGCGCCGCGCTCGAGCATGTGCACGAACGTGGGGTCGTGCATCGGGACGTGAAGCCGAGCAACGTCCTGCTCACGAATGGCGGCGTCGTGAAGATGATCGACTTCGGGATCGCGCAACGTGCACGGACCCCGACCTTGAGCGACACCTTCGGCGCCGAGGGCATCACGCCTTCGGGGCGCATCGCACCCGAGGCGGTGAAGGATGCCTTCGGGACGCCCGCGTACATGTCCCCGGAGCAGATCCTCGGCGACTTCGTGGACGGTCGGAGCGACCTCTTCTCGCTCGGCGTCGTGCTCTACCAGATGCTGAGCGGCAGCCGGCCCTTCGAGGCGGAAGCACCGGCCAGAGGCGCCGCCGCGGATCGCAGCGCCGCGCAGCGCATCCGTCGCGACGTGCCGGCCGCCCTGCGCGAGCGGGCGCCGCACGTCCCCCGCGCGGTGGAGCGCATCGTGATGCGACTCCTCGAGAAGGCGCCGAGCGAGCGCTACGGAAGCGCGAGCGACGTGCTCGAGCGCCTCCAGCGCGAGCTGCGCACGCTCACGCGCGACGATCCGACGTCGGTGATCCGCAGCACGCTCGTCGAGACGGGCTTCGCTACCGGTGAGAAGCGCGTCGAAGGTACGGGAGCGACGTCGGCCCGGCGTCCGCTCGGTGCGTCGCGCGTCATCGCGGGTCACGTGCTCGTGCTGATCGCGTTCATCGTCGGCGTTCTCGCGATCGAGGGCGGGTCCTTCGCGCGCGGCGGCACCGACGCGGGCAAGCGTCCGCTCGAGCTGCTGCCGGGCGAGGCGGGAGGCCTGCGCGTCCTCGCGACGCCGTGGGCCCATGTCCGCGTCGACGGGCAAGAGGTGGAGACGACGCCGTTCGCGCGCCCCATCCCGCTCGCCCCCGGAAAGCACTGGATCACGCTGACGCATCCCGAAGCGCGGCCCGTCGAGCGCGAGATCTCCGTGGCCACCGGCGAGGTGGTCACGCTCGATGTCACGATGTCCCTCGGCAGCATCGACGACGCCGGAACCGGAAAGAGCACACGATGAGCAAGGCCAGCACGACCAGCAGAAACCGAACGTCGATCGCCGGGCTCTTGCTCGTTCTGTCACTGACGCTCGTCGCTGGCGATGCGTCAGCCTTCACCCACGTCGTCTCCCAGGGCGAGACGCTTGCCCAGATGGCGATCAAGTTCTACGGTACGCCGCGCTTCGAGACCGCGCTCGTCGGCGCCAACGCTCTCGACGCGCACGGCGGAAGCGCCATCGTCGCGGGGCAGCCGCTCGAGATCCCGGCGCCGTCGCATCATCGCGTCGAGCAGAACGAGACGTGGGCGGAGCTCGCGCGCGTTTACCTCGGCGACGGCCGGCGCGCCGAGACGCTCGCGCGCACGAACGGCGGCGTGTCGTGGGTGCAGCCGTCGGCGGGTCAAGAGATCGAGGTGCCCGCCGTCGTCGCGCACATCGTCGCGGAGGGCGAGACGATGCCGCAGCTCGCGCAGCGCTACCTCGGCGACATCAACAAGGCGTGGGAGCTCGACGGCTACAACGGTCGCAAGGGCGAGCAGAAGCTACTGCGCGGAGACGTGATCCTCGTGCCGCTGCTCGACGTCGCCCTCACCGAGGAGGGAAAGAAGGCGGCGCGTCTCGCTGCCGATCGCATTCGCACCGAAGGCAGCGGCCACGCGTACGAGGCCCAGCGTCGAGCCGAGGCCGACATCCCGCCGCTCCTCGCCGACGTCCGCGCGGGTCGCTATCTGGATGGCGTCGCGAAGGGCAATCGGCTCCTGGGCTCCGGCGAGCTGACGCGACCGCAGCTCTCGACCATCCATCGTGCGCTCATCGACGCCTACGTCGCCCTCGACGCGCACGGGCTCGCGGCGGGCGCGTGCGCGGCGTGGCGCCAGAGCACGAACCCCACGGAAACTACCCTGGATCCGCGCACCGTTTCGCCGAAGGTCCGCGCCGCCTGCGGAGCGAGGTAACATCGCATCGTGGACGACGCCGACCACCCTGCCCATTCGCGACGCGGTCGCTCGGACATACCGCTGACGAGCGATCGCATCATCGACGGCAAGTACGAGCTGCACGGCGTGCTCGGCGAGGGCGGCACCGGCATCGTTTACGATGCCATTCGCAAGAGCGACCGGTCGCCCGTCGCGCTCAAGGTGATGCACGCGCATCTCGCCGGCGACCTCCAGATCCGCGGACGCTTCCAGCGCGAGGCCACCATCCTCAAGCGGCTGGAGGGCGATCACATCTGCCCGATCCTCGAGCTAGGCGAGGTGCCCGCCCTCGACGGCGCGAGCGAGTCCCTCCTCTACATGGCGCTCCCGAAGCTGGAGGGGCCGACTCTCGAGCACGTCCTGGAAAAGGACGGACCGATCGCCGTCGATCGCGCGCTCGACGTGATGCTGGAGGTCTGCGCCGCGCTGCGGGTCGCCCATGCTCAGGGGGTGATTCATCGCGATCTCAAGCCCGCGAACGTCATCCTCGAACGCGGGAAGAAGGCGGTCGTCGTCGACTTCGGCATGTCGAAGATCGTGACCGGATCCGCGGGCGGCACCACGAATCTCACCGCGCACAACATGGTGTTCGGCACGCCCGAGTACATGTCGCCCGAGCAAGCGCGCGGCGATGAGCTCGACGCGCGGTGCGACGTCTACGCCGCGGGCGTGATGCTCTACGAGATGCTCGCGGGCTCGCATCCGTTCACCGGCACGACGCCGCTCAACGTGCTGACCGAACATCTCACCGGCGTCCTCCAGCCGCCCAGTCAGCGCGCGAAGGACGGCCGCGTGACGCCGGCGCTCGAGTCGGTGGTGATGCACGCGCTCGCGCGGGACCGTGACGAGCGGTACCCATCCGCGTCGGCGCTCGCCGCGGCGCTCATGCACGCTCGCGCGCGACCGAACGACGTGGTCTCGCTTGCGCCGAGCGCCTTCGCGACGTCGCCCGCAGGCACCGATGCGTTCGCGGTCACGATGCCGGCGATCGGCGTGTCCGTGCCGCCGATCTCGGCGCCGCCCGCGGGGGTGACGGAGCCGACGAGCGACACGCTGCTCGCTTCGGGGCCACCGGCGGCGCTCTCCACGAAGCCGCCTTCGTCACCGCCGTCGCTGTCGTCGCCGTCACGCGCGCCGCTCTCGGGGTCGCGGTCGTCGTCGAAGAATCCGTCGAAGAACCCATCGTCGGGGCCGGGGAGCGTGCCGGCGGTGCGACCGGTGATCGAGGAGGGGACGACCGGGGTGTGGATCGCGTTGTGGATCGTTGCGGGGCTCGTGAGTATTGGGATTGGCGTTTATTTCGCTCTGCGGTGAGAGGCGAGGGCGGAGGCGAAGGCGAGGGCGGAGGCGGACGAGAAGGAGAGAGAAGAGGGAGGGGCTCTTCGGGGTTTCCATCGTCGCGTCGTGCTCGGTCGAGTCGACCTGCGCGCGACGCGGTGGGGACTGGTCCCCGTCGCGGGGAGAGGAGCAAACCATGTTGAGAATTTATGCTGATGCGTTGAATGTCGTTCGCGAGCTGGCGCCGTACGTCGCGGAGATCGATCGGAACGACCCGGACCTCACACGCCAGTTGAAAGCGAGGTGCAGCATCCCGTTGAACATTGCCGAGGGAAGTCACGCGCGTGGAGCACGGCGCAATCTGCACTACGGATACGCCAAGGGCTCTGCGAACGAATGCATCGCCATGTTGGAGACGGCGCATGCGTCGGGCTACATCCGGCTGCTCCCGGAGAACGTCATCCGACAGCTCCGGATGATCATCGGCACGCTCTTCATGTGCATCGGCGGACACCGCTGACCACCGGCAGGCGGGCTCACACGAGCCCGCCGCCTCCCGCTTCCGCCTCCGCCTCCGCCTCCGCCTCCGCCTCCGCTTCCGCCTCCGCTTCCGCTTCCGCCTCCGCTTCCGCCTCCGCCTCCGCCTCCGCTCACTCCCACGCGGGCGGCATCGGCCACGCGGTCTTGCGCCACGATGACGGCGCCCGCAGCGCCACGGCGACGTCGCTCGGGGCGAGCCGCCGCGCGTCTCCGCCGACGAGCCCGAGGCCATGCGCGAGCGTACCGATCACCTCCTCGCGCGTGATGCCGCGCTCGCGCAAGCTGGGGATGGTCGCCGAGCCGGCGCGCTTCGCGAGTCGTTCGCCGTCCGCCGCGACCACCATGGGGACGTGCGCGTATGTCGGGATCTGCGCGGGCCCGGTGCCGAGGAGCCGCATGAGCAAGATCTGACGGGCGGTCGACGCGAGCAGATCGTCCGCGCGCACCACGTGCGTCACGCCCATCGCGGCGTCATCGACGGCGACGACGAGCTGGTACGCATAAACGCCGTCGCCTCGTCGCAGGACGAAGTCACCGACGCTCTCGTCGACGCGCTGCTCGATGGGACCACGCACGAGGTCGTCGAACACCACCAGCGAGCCCTCCGGCACCCGCAGGCGTATGGCCGGCGACCGCTTCATCTCGCGATCGCCCGGAGCATCGCGGCACGTCCCCGGGTAGACGAGCTCGTCGCCGGCGTGTGGCGCGCTCGCGACGCGCGAGATCTCGGCGCGCGAGCAGTCGCACGCATAGGTGAGGCCGGCGGCAGCGAGCGAGGCCAGCTTCGCCTCGTACAGCGGACCGCGCTCCGATTGCGTGTAGGACGCATGCGGTCCACCGCCGTTCGGCCCCTCGTCCCAGTCGAGGCCGAGCCACGCCAGGTCCTCGCTGATCCGCGCTGCGGAGCCGCGGACCACGCGCGGCGTGTCGATGTCCTCGACCCGGAGCACCGTGGTTCCGCCGCCTGCGCGCGCCAGGGCCCAGGATGCCAGCGCCGTCCAGGCGCCGCCGACGTGCAGATCGCCCGTCGGCGAGGGAGCGAAGCGCGTTCTCACCTCCGCGGCGGTCACGGCTCAGACGACCGTGCGCAGCTCGAGCACCGCGAACCGGCGCTCTTCGTCGAGCCACGCATCGACGAGCTGGAGGCCGGCGACGCGCGCGAGGTACTCGGCGGCGGGCAGGTCGTATTTGTAGGAGCTCTCGGTGTGGATGGACTCGCCCTCGGCGAACCGGAACTTGCGACCGGAGACGAGCACGTCCTGACGGCGGAGGCTCACGAGGTGCATCTCGATGCGCCCCAGCACCGGCTCGTAGAACGCGTAGTGAGCGAACGCATCGACGTCGAAGGTCCCGCCGAGCTCGCGGTTCATGCGCGCGAGCACGTTGCGGTTGAACGCGGCGGTGATGCCTTGCGCGTCGTTGTATGCGGCGTGCAGCGTGGTCGGGTCCTTCTTGAGATCGACGCCGAGCACCACGGTGCCGTCGGCACCTGCGGCGCGCCGGAAGCGCGCCAGCAGCCGCTGCGCCTCGACCGGCTCGAAGTTCCCGATCGTCGATCCGGGGAAGTAGACGACGGTGCGCGCGCCTTCGTCGCTCGGCGGGATGGGGAGATCGATGGCGAAGTCGGCCGCGAGGGGCGTGACGCGCAGCCAGGGGTAATCCGCGCGAAGCTGCTTCGCGGCCTGCCCGAGATGCTCGCGAGAGATGTCGACGGGCACGTACTCGACGCATCGCGATGGGCCGAGCGCCTCGAGGACGAGCCGCGTCTTCGTCCCGCTGCCCGCGCCGGGCTCGACCACGCGAACGCGCGGCCCCCAGCCCGCCACGATCTCCTCGATACGCGCGCGCATGATCGAGGTCTCGGCCCGCGTGACGTAGTACTCGGGGAGATCGCAGATGGCGTCGAAGAGCTCCGACCCCGCGCGATCGTAGAAATACTTCGGCGCGAGACGCTTCGGCGTTCGACCGAGGCCGAGCAGTGCGTCCGCCCGGAAGCGCTCGCGAGCCGTCTCGACCGGTGACGTGGCCGCGAGGCCCCCTTCGGCGGGCGTCATGTTTCCCTCGCGAGGCGAATGCCCGAGAGCTGCCACTGCGCGCTCGGCGGAAAGAAATTGCGATAGGTGACGCGTGCGTGGTCCTGCGGCGTTGCGCACGAGCTACCGCGTAGGACCATCTGGCTCACCATGAACTTGCCGTTGTATTCCCCGAAAGCGCCGGCGAGGGGTCGGAAGCCGGGATACGCCGCGTAGGCGCTCTGCGTCCACTGCCACGCATGACCGAATGCCTGCTCCACGCGTTCGAGGTCCGATGCCGCCAGCTCCCACTCCGTTTCGGTGGGAAGGCGCGCCTTCGCCCATCGCGCGTAGGCGTCGGCCTCGTAGTACGAGACGTGCAGCACCGGTGCGTGCGGAACGAGATCGCGGATCCCACCGAGCGTGAAGGCGCGCGGCGGCGTCGAGGGCGTGGCCGATTGAGCATCGCCGATCCAGTACAGCGGCGCGCGCGCGGCATTCGCCTGGACCCAGGACCAGCCCTCCGACAGCCACAGCTCGGGCCGGCGATAGCCGCCGTCGCGCACGAAGCCGAGGTACTCATCGTTGGTGACGAGACGCGATGCGATCGCGAAAGGTGCAACATACACCTTGTGCCGCGGGCCCTCGTTGTCGAAGGCGAAGCCCTTGCCGTCGTGCCCGATCTCGCGGACCCCACCGTCGCTGGCGATCCAGGCCAGCGGACCGCTCGGCGCGGCAGCCATCTCGAGGGCCGCGTTGGCGTCGTAAGCGGGGAACAGCGGATTCGCCGCGAACAGGTGCTTGATGTCGGTGAGGATGAGCTCCTGGTGCTGCTGCTCGTGATGCAGGCCTAGCTCGAGCGCCGCAGCGACCTCGGGGCGCGCGACGTGAGCCGAGCCCTCGAGATCGGCGAGCCGCGCATCGACGGCGCGGCGATAGGCGAAGATCTCGTTGCTGGTCGGACGCGTGAGGAGCCCGCGTGCGCTGCGCGGATGCCGCGCGCCCACCGCGTCGTAGTACGAGTTGAAGAGGTAGTCGTAATCCGCATGCACCGGCGGCATGCCGAGCGGTTGGAGCACGAAGCGATCGAAGAACCACGACGTGTGCGCGAGATGCCACTTCGCGGGGCTCGCATCCGGCATCGACTGCACGACGAGATCCTCCGGCCCGAGGGGAGCCGTGAGGCCGGTGGTGGCCTTCCGCACGCCCAGGACGCGCGCGATGATCGTGCCCGATTCGCTCACCGAAGGGGCATAGACGCCCGCAAGGCAAGCGACAAGGCTCAAAATGCCGCAACCTGGCATGTAGAGTGCAGCCGTAGCGATGCATAGTGCCTCGAAGCGCAGGCTGGCGGTGGTGGCGGTGCTGGCCCTCGTGCCGCTCCTCCTCTACGTGCTCCTCCATCGACCGTTTCCTTCGGATCGGATCCCCGACGGCGCGTACATGCGCATCGCGCGTTCCGTGGGCGAGGATGACCCTCGGGGATTCTTCGCCTATCTCGAGACCGAGGCGCAGTGGGCCTGCTTCACGATCCACGACATGCGCGCGCGAGCGAGCAAGCGCATCGCCGAGAGCTATCCCGAGCCGCAGCGCACCGAGATGCTCGCGCAGTACGAGGCGGCAGCGCATGCTGCAGACGGTGGCGATGTCTTCGCGCTGCTCTACAGAGAGCGCGGCTGGGCGCGAAGGTTGCGCAAGGATCTGTCCGGCATCGCCAGCGTCGAGGTCGAGGGCGACCGCGCGAGCGTCGTCACCGCGCAAGGCACGCGCTACCCCTTCCGCCGGCGAGACAACGGAATCTGGGGCCTCACCATCTTCACGGCCGAGCTCCTCACCGACGCCGAGAAGGCAACGCGCGACCTGGCTGTCGTGACCGCGGCCGCCGACGACTACGACCGCGCCCGTCCGAAGTGATCGACAGAATGTCGTGCCGGCGCGGGCCGCCGGACACGAAGTCGGAGCGTCGCCGCGTGCACGCGCAGCATGCGTCGCGATCACAGCGGAAAAGGCCGCGGCGGCGGAGGGCACGCTCCTCGCTAGGTCCGCTGCACATGCGAAGACGTTCGCGCGGCCGCGGGTACACATGCATCGAGCTCGCGGTCACGCTCGGCGTGGTCGGGTCGCTCATCATCGTGCTCACGGGCGTCGTCGTTCGCGAGGTCGAGAAGCTGTACACGCGGCAGACCCCCTCGTACGCAGCCGCCGCGTCGGCCGCGTCGTCCACCAGCACGCTCGAGCTGGCCCGATGACGTCGTGTCCACATTGCGGGCGCGCGGTGCTCGCCGACCGTACCGGACCGGGCGTGGCGATCGGGTATGCGAGCGGGTTTGCGAGCGATACGTCGTTCGTGCTCGGCGCGCGATGTCCCTACCCGTGGTGCGCGCGGCCGGTGTTCGCGCGCGCGAGCGGTCCGGGTACGCCCGCTCTCGACCTCACGCTGACCACGCTGCCGGACGTCGTCGCGTGGTCGCCGTCGCTCCTCGCGCGCGCCATTCGCGAGTGGGTGGTGCCGAGCGCGCTCATCCTCGGCTTCGGCGCCATTCCCGCCTATGGCCTCCACGAAGCGTTCGCGTCGCTGCGTTGCGGAGGCGTCGCCTGGCTCTTCTTCGGCGCGGGTAGCCTCCTCGCGCTCGTGCCCATCATCTACTTCGTACGGGGCCTCGGCTGTGCCGCGCGCGATGCGCTCCGCGACGCGCGCCTGTCACGGGTCGCCGTCGGTTCGGGAGGATGCGGCGGCCTGCGGGTCGCGCCCGACCCGACGACGTATCGCTCACATTGAAGAGCGGACCGGCGGTCCACCCGGCGGCGGTCGAACGATGCCGTACTGGGGCGGAACGAAGACGTCGGAGTAGCCCTGCTCGATGGCAGCGTTGAGCGTGAAGTGTGGATTCACGAGATGCGGCCGGGCGAGGGCGCACAGATCGGCGCGCCCCGAGAGGACGAGCGTGTTGATCTGATCGGCGTGCGAGATATTGCCGACGGTGATGGTCGGGATCTTCACCTCGTTCTTCACCATGTCGGCCCAGTAGGCCTGGTACATGCGTCCGTAGAACTTGGGCCGCGAGCTGGGCGTGGTCATGCCTGCCGAGCAATCGATGATGTCGGCCCCGTGCTCCTTCAGCGCACGCGCGAGCGCGAGCACGTCCTCGTCGTCGACACCTCCGGGCAGCCAGTCGGTGGCGGAGATGCGTACGCTGATCGGCTTCTTCGCCGGCCACGCTGCGCGCACCGCATCGAAGACCTCGAGCGGAAAGCGCATGCGGTTCTCGCGTGACCCACCGTACGCGTCGGTGCGGATGTTGGTCAGCGGCGAGAGAAAGCTCGCGAGCAGGTACCCGTGCGCCATGTGGACCTCGAGGAGATCGAAGCCCGCCTCGTCGGCCCACGTCGCCGCGCGGTCGTACTCGCCCTTCACGCGATCCATGTCGCTGCGGTCCATCTCGCGCGGGACCTGGCTGTCGGGGAAGTAGGGGAGCGGTGAAGCGCTCATGATCGGCCAGTTGCCGGATTCGAGCGGTCGATCGCTGCCTTCCCACATCAGCTTGGTCGACGCCTTGCGACCGGCGTGACCGAGCTGGAGCCCGATCTTGGACGCCGTATGCGCGTGGACGTGATCGACGATGCGCTTCCACGCGACGACATGCTCGGGCAGGTACATGCCCGCGCAGCCGGGCGAGATACGGCCCTCGCGTGACACGTCGGTCATCTCCGCCATCACGAGGCCGGCGCCGCCCGCAGCACGCGCGGTGAGATGCGCGAAGTGGAACTCGTTCGGGGTGCCGTCGACCGCGGAGTACATGCACATCGGCGACACCACCACGCGATTCGGCAGGACGAGCTCGCGGAGCTTGAACGGTGCGAACATGGCGGGCGTCGACGGGGGCGTGCTCGCCGATCGGCCGAACCAGCTCGCGACCTCGGCGGCGAAGCGCGCGTCGCGGACCTTGAGGTTGTCGTAGGTGATGCGCTTGCTCCTCGTCAGCAGGCTGAACGCGAACTGCGTCGGCTCGAGGTCGCGATAGCGCTTTACGTTCTCGAACCAGAGGAGGCTGTCCTGCGCGGCCTTCTGCGTGCGCTCGACGATGGGGCGTCGCTCCTCCTCGTAGCTCGTGAGCGCCTTCTCGATGCCGCC
>JAYTZB010001427.1:0-1983 GCA_043742085.1 Polyangiaceae bacterium | reverse complement strand
CGAGCCGTCGAGCCGGGTGAACTTGATGCCTGCATTCTGCAAATGTGGCTCGACCAGATCGAGGAGCCCCGTCCACTGCGAGAAGACCAGCGCCTTGTGCCCGTCGGAGGCCGCCTCTTCCAGCGCCTCCAGCAGTCGCTCGATCTTCGATGACGACATCGCATGCTGGCCGGGCACGAGCTCCGGATGACACGCCGCCTGGCGCAAACGGAGGAGCGCCTCGAGCGCCACGAGGACGCTGCCGCCTCCGCCCTGCGCGAGCTTCGCCGCGACATCCTTCTTCGTCGCGACGCGGACCGCGTCGTAGATGCTGCGCTCCGTCTCGTCGAGCTCGACATGCAGCACCGCCTCGCTGCGCGGCGGGAGCTCGGGGAGCACCTCGCGCTTCATGCGTCGCAGCACGAACGGCCGGATCTTCGCGCGCAAGCGCTTCGCCGCGTTTGGCTCGCCGTTGGCGATGGGGCTGTTGTAGCGCTCCTGGAAATCGCTCCGCCCGCCGAGCAGGCCCGGATTGGCGAAGTGCATGATGCTCCAGAGCTCCTCGAGACGGTTCTCGACCGGCGTGCCGCTGAGGGCGACGCGGAATTTTCCGCGCAGCTGGAACGCCGCGCGCGCCGTCTGGCTCGTCTCGTTCTTGATCGCCTGCGCCTCGTCGAGAACGACGACGTCCCACTCTTCTTCGGCGAGATGCGCCACGTCGAGACGGAGCACCGCATAGGTGGTGAGCGTGACGTCGGCGCTGCGATCGAGCTCGCGCTCGGCACCGTGATAGATGGCCGTGCGGAGGCCGGGACGGAAGCGCGCGATCTCGTCTGCCCAGTTGTAGACGACGCTCTTCGGCGAGACGACCAGGGTGCGGCCGCGGAGGGCGCAGATGGTCTGGAGCGTCTTGCCGAGGCCCATGTCGTCGGCGAGGACTGCGCCGAGCTCCGCGTCGCGCAGGAACGACAGCCAGTCGACGCCGATCTCCTGGTAGTGGCGGAGGCTCGCGTCGAGATCGGCAGGCAGCTTCACGCGCGGGATGCCGGCGAAGTCCTTCACGAGCGGCGCGAGCTTCTCGACGCTGAGCGGCTTCGGCACGTCGAGCGCCTCGCACAGCGCGCCGAGGTCCGGCAACGCCGCCGTGGCGAGCTTCTTCGTCGTGGCGTCGCGCGCGGCGAGGAGATCGGCGACGCGATGCCCGTGCTGCTCGAGCCAGCCTGCAGGAAGAGGCGCCCAGCCGCCGCCTTCGAGCGGAACGAGATCGAGACCGTCGCGCCAGGCGCGGATCACGGTCGCGGCGTCGGCGCGCTTCTTCGGGTCCTTCGTGCTGATCGGCTCGCCGTCGTCGTCGAGATCGGCGGCGTGCTCGAAGACCACGTCGAAGGTGCCGTCCTCGCTCATTACGAGACGCGGATGCAGCGGCTTGCCCTCGAACACCGCGCCGGCCTCGTCGCCGCCGGCGCGCTTCTGCCACTCGCGCAGCTTGCTCGCGAACTTGGTGGCGTCGCTGCCGTCGAAGTCGACGCGCCGGCCCGGGATCATGTCGAGCTCGGCACGGAGGCGCTGCACGAGCTGGCGCTCCTCGTCCTTGCGCCGCACCGGCACGCTCTTGCCCTTGCCGATCGCGATCACGTCGTCGCCGTCGATGCGTGCCATCGGCGGATCGCCGTAGACGAGGAGCGGCAGCACCGACAGCGTGTGGCCGTGGTGCGAGAGGTCCATCGCGATGCGCGGGCGCACGTCACCGGCGCGGCGCGGCAGCTTCTTCGTGTTGATGTGGACGGTGAGCTTCTTCTCGAGCTCGGGGAGCACCTTGGTGACGAGCTCCGTCTCCTGCGCCTTCGGGAAGACGCGCGAGAGCGGCAGCTTCTCGAGGAACTCGCCGGTGGTCTCGACCTCGGTGAGCGGACGGAGCACGCCATTCCAGCGCACGACGCCCATCGACACCACCTCTTCGATGCCGGGATCCTTCTCGATGCGCAGCGTGAAGCCGCCGCCCGG